>JALYMN010000340.1 GCA_030773675.1 Actinomycetota bacterium | reverse complement strand
GTGCAGGAGGGCGCGCTGACCGCGGGCCTCGCCCGGCAGGTCGTCGACGGCGTCCTGGCCGGCGAGGGCGAGCCCGACGAGGTGGTCGCGGCCCGCGGCCTGGCCGTCGTGTCGGACGAGGGGGCGCTCGGCGCCGCCGTCGACACCGCGATCGCCGCCAACCCCGCCGTGGCCGACAAGGTGCGCAACGGGAAGGTCGCCGCGGCCGGCGCGCTCGTCGGCGCGGTCATGAAGGCGACCCGCGGGCAGGCCGACGCCGCGGCGGTGAAGCGGCTGGTGCTCGAGCGGCTCGGCGTGTCCGAATAGCACATAGGCGGACGAGCCGAACCAAGCGTCGTCACGACCATCACAAGGGGCTACCTCGGGGCCATTGCTGACGGCAGTCGCCACCGCTTCGCTCGTCGGAGGTGCCCGGCGGACAGGCGTACGGGCGCACCCTTCCGAAGGAGTCCGTGATGACCGTCCCCCGTCGGCGCTGGTCCGCTGGCGCACTCACTCTCGCTCTGGCCGGGTCTCTCCTGGCGGGGGCGCCCTCGCCCGCGGCCGCCACGGGCGGCCCCTCCGAGCACCAGCAGGACCTGGCCGCCGCGCGTGCGGCGACGGCCGAGTACCACAACGTGCAGAAGGCGCTGGACGACGGCTACGCGGAGGACCCGCACTGCGTCGCCGTGCCCGGCCTGGGCACGATGGGTCACCACTACGTCAACATCGACAATCTCAACTCGACCGATCCCGAGGAGCCGTTCGCGCTGCTGTACGCGCCCCGCCGCGACGGCACCCTGCGCCTGGTGGCCGTCGAGTACCTGGTGACGAGCGCCAGCACGGGAGGCAGCCGCCCCTCCATGTTCGGGGTCGACTTCGACGGTCCCATGGACGAGCACGCCAGGAACACGACGGGCACGCACTACGACCTGCACGTCTGGGCCTGGGCTCACAACCCCGAAGGCATGTTCGCCCAGTTCAACCCGTCGCTGAGCTGCTGAGGGAGGGGCTCAGGCCGCCGGGGCCTTCTCGGCGGCCTGAGCCTGTCGCCTGCGCACCTCCGCCCGGGCCAGCAGGACGGCGTTCAGCTCGCCGCCGAGCAGCAGGCCGAGGCAGAGCAGGTAGAACCAGGTCATCAGGATCAGCCCGCCACCGAGCGCGCCGAAGACCGGGTTCGCCGACACTGCCACGCGCAGGTACTCGCTGAACCCCACGCTGGCGACCAGCCAGAACACCGCGGTGAGCAGCCCGCCGGGCACGGCGTTGCGCAGCCGCCACCGCCCCTGCCGGTCGGGGCACACGTGCAGCAGGAAGCTCGCCCAGGCGACCAGGGTGAGGAAGGCGACCACCGGACGGGCGTAGGACCACAGGACCGCGTAGTCCTCCTGCAGCCCGACCTGCTGGATGACGTCCACCGCCCGCCCGAACAGCGGCCCGATCACGATGAGGGTCACCGCGAGCGCGCCGGTGACCACGCTGCCGAGGCCGATGAGCAGACCCAGGAAGCGCCGGTGCCACCAGCCGCGGGAGTCCTGCACGTCGTACGTGATCGTCACCGTGTTGACGATGCCGGCGAACGCGGTCGCCAGCGAGACGAGCGCGAGGGCGAGGGCGAGGGTCAGGGCGTCGCTGCCGCTCGCGAACAGCTGCCGTGCGGTCTCGACCGCAGGCGCCGCCGAGTCGGTGAGCAGCTCGTCGAGGAACTCGAGCACCTCGCGCTCGACCAGGACGGCGCGCTCCCGCCCGATGACCAGCGCCAGCTGCCCGAGGAACGCCGCGGCGACGAGCAGGGTCGGGAACAGAGTGAGCACGGCCATGAAGGCGTTCTCGGCGGCGAGGCCGAGCACCCGGTCGCGGTCGCCCTTGCGCGCGACGTCGGCGACGAGCCGGGCCACGCGGCGGACGAGGCCCTGCGGGCGCGGCCGGGCGGCTTCGCGCAGAGTCGCCTGCGCGCGGGCCAGCGGACGCCGGCGCTCGCCCGCGCCCGAGGGGTAGGTCGTCTCCGCGCTCACCGGTACAGCCGCTCCGCGTAGGAGGGCCCGTAGTACGCGGTGAGCTTTGCGAGGTCGGCGTCGGGCTGCTCGACGGCCTGCGCGATCTCGGCCCGCGGCGGCACGGCGTCCGGCGCCCAGGTGGCCGGCTCCCAGGCCCGGGACCGCAGGAAGGCCTTCGAGCAGTGAAAGAAGACCTCCTCGACGTGGACGACGAGCGCCAGCGCGGGCCGGTGCCCCTTCACCACGAGGTCGTCGAGGAAGGGCGCGTCACGCACCAGCCGTGCCCGGCCGTTGACCCGCAGCGTGTCCCCGCGCCCTGGCACGACGAACAGCAGGCCCACGTGCGGGTTGGCCAGGACGTCGAGGAAGCCGTCGACCCGGCGGTTGCCCGGCCGGTCGGGCAGCGCCAACGTGCGGTCGTCGAGCACCAGCACGGCGCCGCCCGGGTCGCCCTTGGGCGAGACGTCGCAGCGGCCGTCCGGGGAGGAGGTCGCGACGAACCACAGCGGCGCGGCGGCGAGGAACAGCCGGTCCATGTCGTGGAGGCGGTCGCGCACCTTCGCCGCGACCCGGGGGAGCGGCGCGCCGACGAGGTCGCGCAGCTCCTGCTCGCTGATCACGAGCGTCCACCCCCCGTCGTCCACCGGCCTCCGCTCCTCGTCCGATTGAAAGGACCAGCGTCGCACGCTGCGGGTCACCGCAGTGCCCTCGCGGCGAGAGTGTCGAGCGCGAGCAGGAACCCGCCCTGCACCAGGACGGCGGCGCCGTCCCCGCGCCACCGGCCGTCGCGCAGCAGCCACAGCCCGGCGAGCAGGTAGCCGGCGTCCAGGCCGGCGTTGACGAGCAGCACGCGGCGCAGCCGGGCCGGGTCGGTGCGTCCGTGCGCGGCCCGGTGGCGCGTCCCGGCCCAGGCGATCGCACCGTCCAGGGCCCCCCACACGGCGGTCTGCCGCCCGAACCCGCGGGTGCGCGGGGCGGCCGCGAGCAGCGTCCCGAGCGTCACCGACCCGGCCGCCCAGGCGCCGAGGACCGCGGTGAGGCGCTCTTCCACCAGGCCGGCTGTCATGGCGCCCGTCATGCGCCGAGCGGGATGCGCAGCACCCGGTCGTCGTCCGGGCCGGGGTCGCCGCGCCCGTCGCGGTTGGACGTCGTGACCCACAGCGACCCGTCCGGCGCGGTGACCACGGTGCGCAGGCGGCCGAACTCCTCGCGCAGCAGCGCCTCCGGCTCGCCGGTCCGGTCGCCATACAGCGGCACCCTCCAGAGCCGCTCGCCGCGCAGGGCAGCGACGTACAGGCTGCCGCCGGCGACCGCCGCGCCGCTGGGGGAGGCCTCGGAGGTGTCCCACACGACGAGCGGCGCGGCGAACCGCCCGCCGCCGTCGCCCGGCCCCTCGACCTCCGGCCAGCCGCCGTTGTCGCCCTCGCGCACGAGGTTGACCTCGTCGTAGGTGTTCTGGCCGAACTCTGTGGCCCAGAGCCGGCCGGCGTCGTCGAACGCCAGCCCCTGCACGTTGCGGTGGCCGCTCGAGAACACCCGCGTCCCCTCGACGGGCCCGCCGTCCGGGGTCACGCGCAGCACCTTGCCGCCGAGCGAGTCCGGGTCCTGCGCCAGCGAGCGCTCACCGGTGTCGCCGGTGCCGACGTAGAGGTTGCCATCGGGACCGAACGCCAGCCGGCCGCCGTTGTGGATGGTGCCGTCGGGGATGCCGGTGAGCACCGGCACCACCGGACCGCCGTCCAGGCCGAACCGGACGACGCGGTTGTCCTCGCCGCTCGTGTAGTAGGCGTAGACGGTCGTCGGGCTGTCCGGCGCGACGGCCAGCCCGAGCAGCCCGCCCTCGCCGCGCGCCCGGACGCCGTCGAGCCGCCGCACCTCGACCGGCCCGCCGCCGGCCGCGGGGATGCGCAGGACCCGGCCGCTCTCGCGCTCGCTCACCAGCGCGTCGCCGCCGGGCAGGAACGCGAGCCCCCAGGGCACCTCGAGCCCGGACGCGACGACCGTCGGCGCGCCGGGGGTCGTCGCGCGCGCGGACGAGCGGCCGGGCGACGGG
>JALYMN010000339.1 GCA_030773675.1 Actinomycetota bacterium | reverse complement strand
GCTGCATCGGCAGGATCGGGGCGGTGCGGTCCAGCGCCTGAATCTGGGACTTCTCGTCCACGCACAGCACGACCGCGTTCTGCGGCGGCGCCAGGTACAGCCCGACCACGTCGGTGACCTTCGCGACGAGCTCCGGATCGGTGGAGAACTTGAACGTCTCGGCCCGCCAGGGCTGCACCCCGTAGTCGCGCCAGGCGCGGGCGACGGTGCTGTTCGCGATACCGCGCCGGGCGCCGAGCAGCCGGCTCGACCAGTGCGTTACGCCCAGCTTCTTCGGCGGAGGCTTCAGCGTCTCCGCCACGATCTTGCGGTGGTCCAGGGTGCGCGGACGACCCGAGCGCGGCTGATCGTTCAGCCCGGCGATCCCGCTGCCGGCGTACCGGGCGCGCCACAGGATCACCGTCGGCCGGCTGGACCCGACCAGCCGGGCGATCTCGGTGTTGCTGACCCCGTCGGCGGCCAGCAGCACGATCCGCGCGCGCTGGGCCAGCCCCGCCCGCACCGACGACGACCGCACCAGCGACGTCAGCTTCTCCCGGTCACCGTTCCGCAAGCCCAGCGGCGCCACACGCATTGCTAATTGTCCCGCCCCAGACCGTCTAGACACTTCCGCCACGCCGCACTAGAACCCCAGCCCGAGGCGCGCCTCGCTCCTAGACTCCCGACGTGGGCGCCGAGTCGAGAGCGGGTCGCCCGAGCACGCTGCGCGTCCGCCTCCTGGGAGGGTTCGAGGTCGAGGGAGTCGAGGCAGGGGCGCTCGGCAGCCGCAAGGGACGGCTGCTGGCCAAGCGCCTCGCCGTGGCGGCTGGAGCGGCGGTCCCGGTAGGCGAGCTCGTGGAGGCTGTATGGGCCGGAGACCCGCCCGCGCGAGCGCCCGAGCAGCTTAGCGTCCTCGTCAGCCGGGTCCGCGCCGCCCTCGGTCCAGATCGCGTCCGCCGCAGCGACGCGGGCTACCAGCTGCACCTCGACTGGCTGGACGCACGTGAGGTCGAGCGGCGTGCCGACGAGGTCGAGCGGCGACTCGCGCAGGGGCAGTTCGCCGCTGCGACCGCAGCAGCGCAGAGCGCGCTGGTCCTCGCACGCGGCCCGCTGCTGCCGAGGAGGACGCCGCCTGGATCCAGCACGCGCGCGCGGGCATGGCCCGTACCGTCCTGCGGATCCGGCTGTGCGCGGCGGAGGCGGCCCTGGCGGTCGGCGACCCCATCGGCGCGCGCTTCACGGCGGAGCAGGCTCTGCAAGAGGAGCCGTACGACGAGGCCACGCTGCGCCTGCTCATGCGCGCGCACAGCGCGGCGGGCAACGGAGCTGCGGCATTGGCGGCGTACGCCAGGTTCCGCACCAAGCTGGCGCAGGACCTGGGGGTCGACCCGTCGGCCGAGACGGACGCCGTGCACCTGGCCGTCCTGGCCGGCGGGTCGATGGAGGACGGTCGGCGCAGGACGCCCTTCGTCGGTCGCGCGCTCGAGCTGCGGCAGCTCGACTACGTGCTGCAGACAGCCGTCGCGGGCGGGACAGGCGCCATGGTCGTGGAGGCCCCCGCGGGGACGGGGAAGAGCGCGCTGCTCAGGACGTGGGCCGGATCGCCCGCCGTCACGCAGGCCCTGTGCGTCGTCGGACGCTGCGACGAGCTCGGGTGCGACCTTCCGCTCCAGCCGGTGACCGACGGTCTCCTGCGTCACCTCGAGGCGTCCGGCGCCGACCCCGCGGCGGTGCTCGGTGACGACGCCGCCGTGCTGGTGCCGCTGCTCGGGTACGCGCCGGGCTCCGGTCCTGGCGGTACGGGCATGCGCGACCTCGACGCCGACCGGCGCGCGCTGTTCCGCGCGCTGCTCGATCTGCTTCGGCGCCTGGCCGGCCCGCGTCCCGTCGTCCTCGTCATCGACGACCTGCACCTGGCGGCGCCGGGGACGATCGCGTTCCTCGCGCACCTGCTCACCTGGGGCGAGCGGGTCGCCGTCGTGGCATCGTGCCGGCCCGGGACAGGGACCTCCCTGCCGGGAGCACAGGCGCTGCCGCTGGGCCCGTTGGACGAGGCGAGTACCGCGGAGCTGGTCGGGCACGCCCGCGCCGCCCGGCTGCACGAGCGCACCGGCGGACATCCGCTGTTCCTGGCCGCTCTGGGGAACGCGGACGACGACGAGCTGCCGCAGAGCGTGATCGATGCTGTGCATGACAGGCTGAGCTCGCTCGGCGACGCAGCGGCGACCGTCCAGGTCGCGGCCCTGCTCGGCCGCGTCATCGACGTGGACCTCGTCGCGCGGATCGGCGACCGCGAGGTTCCTCAGGTCCTGGACGACCTGGACGTCGCACTGCGCCTGCGCCTGCTCGAGCCGCGCGACATGACCCTTGCCTTCGTGCACGACGTGGTGCGCGAGGTGGTGGAACGGACGACCTCACCGGTGAGGGCGGCGGCGCTGCACGCCGCAGCGGTGGGCGCGCTCAGCCGCCGTCAGCAGGTCGAGCCCCTAGTGCTCGCCCGGCACGCACGGCTGGCCGGCGACGTCGCCGTGACCGCCGCCGCGCTGGTGCAGGCCGCCGACGTCGCGTCCGCGCGCCACGACCTGGAGTCGGCGTTCGCGCTGCTCGACGAGGCCATCTCGCTTGTCGACGGCGTCGACGCGAGGCTGCTGCGGGCGCGGCTGCGGCTGGCTGCGATGCAGCACGCGGCAGCTCACGAGGACGCCTCCCGAGCGCTGGAGCTCGGCGGCGGCGCTGCCGCGCTCGAGGTCGCCGGCTGGGTGAGCTACTACGTCCGCGACTACGAGAGCGCTCGGCGCTTCGCGGACGAGGGCGTCGCGCGCAGCAGCGACCCCACACTGCGGGCCAGCTGCCTCGCGCTGGCCGGTCGCATCCGGCACACCCGCGGGGAGCTGAACGAGGCCAGCGAGCGGCTGCAGCTGGCCGTCACCCTCGCGACGCCTGAGGTGCGGGGGGTCGCGCAGGTCTGGCATGCCGGGCTGCTCGTCCACCTGGGTGACGCGAGGGCAATCGAGGAGGCCCGACGCGGCCTGTTAGAACCCGTTCGGCGGCACCCCTTCGCCACCCTGCACGGGCACTTCGCCCTCGCACACGCGCTGGGGACCGCAGGCCGTTGGGCGGAGGCGCTCGGCGCGTTGGACGCCCTCGACCTGGCGGTTGAGCGGATGGGCGACGCCGGGAAGCGCTTCGAGCCTGTCGCCGCGAACACTCGTGGCTGGCTGCTGCGCGCTGCAGGTGCGCTCGACCATGCCGCTGGGCTCCACGAGGCTGTCGCGGCGAGGCCGGTGGTGACTGAGTTCCTCGAGCCGCACTACGTCGCCCTGCTCGACCTCGCCGAGGACCGGCTCGTCGCTGGGGACGTCGAGCAGGCTGCGGGCGTCCTGCAGCAGGCGCAGGGGATCCGCTCGTGGGAGGGCAGCATGTCCTGGCGCCAGCGCATGCGGCTGGACCTCGTGGAGGCGCGCTCGCGCCTGCTTGCGGGTGACGCCAGCGGCGCTGAGCAGATGGCGGACGCGGTCCTCCGGCGCGCCGCCGCCCTGGGTGACCGCCGGTACAAGGCGCGCGGCGAGCTGCTGCGCGCGACCGCGTACGCGCGCCGGCTCAACGCTGTCCCCGGGGGCCATCAGCCGCACCGTCGCTGAGCTCTCGACGCACGGCGGTCCTGATGCCTGGCGCGACCTCGCGGGACTCGCCCACGCAACGAGGAGCGGAGCCCTGCACAGGGAGGCGGAGCAGGCAGCGGCGTCTCTCGTGACCCAGCTCGCGCTGCGCGAGGAGGTCGACAGCGACGCCTGCGCGGGGTGGATTAGGGATCAGCTCGACACCTGCCGCAGCTGACGGCGCGCGCTGCAGCAATCCTGCAAGCGTGACGCGGCACAGTGCGCCATCCGAGCTCGGGGGGAGGGCCGGCAGTGGACCTGTCCGCAGGGACGATCAGCGAGATCTTGCAGGGCGCGACGTCCCGCCGTGAGGTCCTACCGCCCGACGCGCGCAGCGGCTCACGGTTCGAGGAGGTCGAGCTCGGCGGCGCGCGGCTGTTCGTCAAGCGGTTCAGTCACGACACGGACTGGCTCATGCGGGTCAGCGGCGACAGGGTGCACCGCGCCCACCTGCTGTGGGAGTCCGGGCTGATGCACCAGCTGCCGGACTGCCTCGACCACGCGGTCCTCGCGATGCAGGTCGACGGCACCTCGACCGGAGCGCTCCTCACGGTCGTGATGCGCGACGTCGGGCCGGCACTCGTGCCACCGGGCGACGTGCGGCTCCCGGCGGAGCAGCACCGGCGCTTCGTCGAGCACCTGGCTGTCCTGTCGGCGCGCTTCCTCGGCTGGCAGGACGGCCTCGGGCTCACCACGATGGCGCAGCGGCTCCAGCTGTTCGCGCCGGCGACGATCGGCCCTGAGCTCGTCCGCCCGGGGCCGGTCCCGGAGGCGCTGGCGGCGGCGGACGAGGGCTGGCGGCGGCTGCGGACGCGAGCACCGGAGCTCGCCAGCGTCCTCGCCGCGCTGCACCGCGAGCCTGGCCTGCTCACGTCGCTGCTGGACAGGACACCGGGAACGTTCCTGCACGGTGACTGGAAGCTGGGCAACCTCGGCTCCCACCCCGACGGACGGACCGTCCTGCTGGACTGGTCGCTGCCGGGGTCCGGAGCCGTGTGCTGGGATCTGTGCTGGTACCTCGCGCTGAACCGGGCCCGGCTGCCGGAGTCCAAGGAGGACACCGCGGAGCGCTTCCGACGCGCGCTCGAGGCCGTCGGGGTGCGGACCGACGGCTGGTTCGCGGAGCAGCTCGACCTCTGCCTGCTCGGCATGACGGCCACCTTCGGCTGGGAGAAGGCGCTCGGCGACGACGTCGAGCTCGAGTGGTGGCAGTCGCGCGCGCTCGCGGCGCAGGCCACGTACCAGGTCGTTCCCGGGCTCTCCCCTCTCCGCCGGACCTCCCCTTCGCCGTTCGACACCGCCACGCCCCGCCATACGACTCTTAGGAGGAATGACATGAGCACGACGAACACCGAGGTGCCGAAGCAGTCCGAGGCTCCGGCAGCACAGCCCTCACCGGCGCAGGTCACCTGGACAAGCGGTGACTACCGCCGCATCGGATGGATGCTCGTCGGCTTGTCCGAGCGGCTGGCGGAGGACGTGGACCTGCGCCACGGCGAGCGGGTCCTCGACGTCGCCACCGGCAACGGGAATCTCGCTCTGGCGGCTGCCCGGCGCGGGGCGGTCACGACCGGTGTCGACATCGCGCCGCCGCTGCTCGAGCACGCTCAGCAGCGCGCGGCGGTGGAAGGCCTGGACGTCGCCTTTGAGTGGGCCGACGCCCAGGCGCTCCCCTTCGACGAGGACACCTTCGACGTGACCCTGTCCGCGATCGGCGTCATGTCTGCCCCGGACCAGCAGAAGGCAGCCGACGAGCTGGTGCGGGTCACCCGCTCGGGTGGACGAGTCGGCGTGATCTGCTGGACATCCGACGGCTTCCTCGGGGAGCTGTTCCGGACGATGGGCGCTCACGTCCCGCCGCCCGCGGGCGCCGTCCCGCCGGTGCGCTGGGGGACCCTGCAGGGCCTGGCCGACCTGTTCGGCGACCGGGTGCAGTGGACCTCGCTCCGGCACGACGACTGGCGCCTGCGCTTCGCGTCGCCGCGCGCGTACGTCGACTACTTCGCCGAGCACTACGGCCCGACGGTCAAGGCGCTGGAGCGCCTGGACGCCGACGGGCAGGCGGCGCTGCTCGACGCGATCGAGGACGTCGTGAACCGCTACAACGTCGCCACCGACGGCACGGCTGCGTGGGACTCGCGCTACCTGCAGGCGATCGGGACGGTGCGCTGACGCCGATCGCTGGGGACGTCATCACCCAGCTGGGGCGTCGCCACGGGTAGGCGACCATCTCGACGGCCAGCCTGTCGGTGTCCTGGCCGAGACCGGGCTCGAGCCCAGAACCCCTCGGCGGCTGCTCGACCGGCGGCGCGCACTGGCCCCCGCCGGTCGCCAAGGCGGACGTCCTCGTGTGCCCTGGCGTGCCCCGGCCCCGCACTGTCCGCGGACGTCCGCTTCTGCCGCGACGGCGCTCCTGCCGATGAGCAACCGGAGGCTGCGGAACTCAGCTCAGCCGGCCGGTGCACCTCAGCCCGGTCAGCCGGCCTGCAGGTGGCTGACGACCTGCTCGAGCTCCTGGCTCGGGGACACGTCGATGTACTCGCAGTCCTCGAGCGCCTCGGGGGCATGGCCGGGCGCCCAGTAGAACGCCTGGCCGGCCTCGTAGGTCTGGTCTCCGTCCTTGCCGTGCATCACAAGCCGCCCGGAGATCATGTAGCCCCAGTGCGGGCACGGGCAGAGGTCGCCGGGCAGCCCGACGAGGCCGGGCCGCAGGTCGGCGCCCTTGGGCAGCCGGACCCAGGCGACGCTCTGCTCACCGGCGCGGTCCATCCGGAACTCCACGCCTCCTCCCTCGATGGCCATGGGCAAGTCGGTGCGGTTGATGACGCGCATGATTCCTCCTGGAGTGGACGGTGAAGTGGGGTTGGGGGGTCGACCCGCCCAAGACGTCACGGCGCGGGGACCTCGGACAAGTACCGCGACTGGATCGCCGACACGCTCGCTGGGCCCTGCTCCCAGGGCGGGGCCGAGCTGTGCCGCTGCGCCGTCAGCTCAGCACTTGCCGGGGGCCGGCTCGGCAATGGTCAGCGGCCCGCTGGCCGGCGCGGCGAAGAACGTGGCGATCAGCGTCGTCACGCCCGGGCTTGAGCCGTATGCGCTGTGTACGTCGTGTCCGGCATCCAGGAAGGCCGTGCCTGCAGGGTAGACGCGTTCCACGCAGGTGTGCTGGTCGACGTACGTGAGCTGCCCTTCGGCGACGGTCACCAGGACCGGCCCCAGGTGCGTGTGCGCGGGGAACCGCGCCCCCGGCTGGACGGTGATCCGCGCAACCGCCACCCGGGAGGGGTCGCTCAGGTCGACGACCTGGGTGCCCTCGCCCGGGTGGTGGATCTTGAACTTCATCGACACGTCGTCGGGGACGAGGCTCCGCGGCGTGAGGGGCTCGACGGCGATCGGCAGCGGCGCATGGCCGTCGGCCGACGCGGACACCACCGTCCCCGCGACGATCAGCGGGATGCTGACGGCGGCTGCGCCGAGCAGCGCGAGTGGTCGGGTCCTCATGGAAATCTCCTCGGGTGCAGGTGAGTCGCGGTCACGAAGCGGGCCGCTCGGCGGCGCAGGGGCGATCAGGGGGCGATGTTCTGGTTGAGGCGGAACAGGTTGTCGGGGTCGTAGCGCCGCTTGACCTCGCGCAGCCGCGTGTAACCAGCGCCGTAGTTCTCGGCCACCCGCCCCTGGTCGTCCGGCGAGGCGAAGTTGACGTAGCCGCCGGCCTGCGAGTGCGGCGCCACGGCGGCGTAGTAGTCCTTCACCCAGGCGGTGTTCGCCTCGTTGTCCGCCGGGTCGGGCCACATGCCGGCGATCACCGGCGCAAAGGTGGCGTCCCGGTGCCCGAACGCCGTGGCGTCGGCCGCGAGGTCGTGGCAGGCCCCGTTGATCGGGTAGAGGTGCACCGTCGAGTTGACGGTCGGGACACGCGCGCCGTGCTCGACGTGCGCCCGGATGGCGTCGTCGGTCAGCTCGGTGACGAACGCGGCCTTCCAGTAGTGCTGCAGGCCGGGTGGCACCAGCGGGTCGAACGCGCTGTTGAGCGCCGCGTACGGCATCACCCCGACGTGCTGGGCCACCGGCGCCGTGACCTCGCGGAAGCCCTGGATCAGCCGCTCGCCCTCGGGGACGGACCCGGTCCAGCACGAGACCAGCGCGACGAAGGTGTCACCAACCCGGTCCTCCGGCACGAACGGCAGCGGCGGGGCGATCTGGAAGGCGGGGAAGCCGCCGTACTCGCGCGGCGCGTCCTGGATGAAGTCGCGGAAGTACGCGAGCAGGGCGGCGGCGTCGGAGAGCTCGAAGAACATGGGGCCGCCGTAGATGTCGCCGACGGGGTGCAGCCGGTAGGTCAGGTCGGTGACCACGCCGAAGTTGCCACCTCCGCCGCGCAGGGCCCAGAACAGGTCCGGGTGCTCCTGCTCGCTGGCGGTGACGACCGACCCGTCAGCAGTCACGACGCGGGCGGAGAGCAGGTTGTCGCACGACAATCCGTAGCCACGGCAGAGGTAGCCGATGCCGCCGCCGAGCGTCAGGCCTGCGATGCCGGTGGTGGAGATGATGCCGCCCGTGGTGGCCAGCCCGTGCGGAGCCGTCGCCTCGTTGAAGGCGCCCCAGGTCGCTCCGCCGCCTGCGCTCGCTGTCCGGGCGATCGGGTTCACGATGACGTCGGCGAGCCCACCCAGGTCGGCGACGACCGCGTCGTCCGCGGTACCGAAGCCTGGGACGCTGTGACCGCCGCCGCGGACGGCCAGCGGCGTTCCCGACTCGGCCGCGTACCGCACGACCGCGACGACGTCGTCCACGCCGGCGCACCGCACGACGGCGGACGGCCACGCGTCGATCATGTGGTTGTAGACCCGCCGTGCCTGCTCGTAGTCGTCGTGTCCCGGCCGGACGACCTGGCCTCGCACCCTCTGCTCCAACACCCGGCCCGCGACGCTGGTCATCGGCGCTCCTCCTGTGTCTCGGACCGCCGGCGACGCCGACACGTCCTGCAGCCCGAACGCTAGGCAGGGCGCCCCCGCCGCGCATGACCAGAACTGCGTGACTTCCGCTCCGGAGCACCTGATCAGATCTGATCAGGCGCGAGCCTCGACGGCGCCCGTAGAGCCGTCTAGCGTCCGTCCGGTGGACGCCCCGGCACGTCCTCCGCTGCCACAGCACTGGAACGCCCCTGGGCAGCCGACACTGGTCGGGCGCCGTCGCGAGCTGGCCGTCCTCGAGGACGCCTGGGCGGAGGTCCTGCGCGGCTGCCGCCAGGTGGTCGTCGTGGGCGGCGAGCCGGGGGCCGGCAAGTCCCGGCTGCTCGCCGAGGCGTCCGCCACCGTGTACGCGCAGGGCGCCTGCGTGCTGGTCGGCACCTGCGTGCCCGACCTTGGGCTGCCCTACCAGCCCTTCGTCGAGCCCGTCGAGGCACTGCTGGCCGGCCCGCCGGGGGACGCGGCCGCCGTCGCGCCGCTGCAGGTGGTCGCTGGGAGGACGGCCGCCGGCGACCGCCTGGACGAGCCGGAGAACCGTCGAGAACTGTACGACTGCGCCGTCACCGCCCTCGAGGACCTGAGCCGTCACCGGCCGCTGGTGCTGGTCCTGGAAGACCTGCACTGGGCCGGAGCGCCGGCGCTGGAGCTCCTGACGTACCTGGTCGAGCGGACGGCGGAGGCGCGCCTGCTCGTGCTGCTCACCCACCGCACCACCGCGCCCGACCGCTCGACCGCGGTGGTGGGCTGCGTCTCACGGCTGTACCGGCTCGATGGCGTGCGCCGACTCGACCTGGGCGGACTGCGGACCGAGGACATCACCGACTACCTCCGCCGCGAGGCCGGTGTCCCGGCGCACCGCGCGCACGGTGCGGCCGCGGTCCTGTGCGAGCAGACCGGCGGCAACCCGTTCTTCCTCCGGGAGCTGTGGCGCGACCTGGCCGCGCGAGGCGGTGTGTCGGCCCTGCACGCGACCGGGTTCAAGGCGCCGCTTTCCGTCCGGGATGCGCTGCAGAGCCGCCTCAGCGGCCTGTCGCAGCCGCAACGGCAGACGCTCGAGCTGGCTGCGGTCGTCGGTGAGGACGTCGACGTCGCGACGCTCGTGGCAGCGTCGGCCTGGAGCCGGGACACCACGCTGCTCGCGCTCGACGACGGTGTGGCGTACGGGCTGCTGGAGTGCCCTGCCCCCGGCCGCTACCGCTTCGCGCACGCGCTGGCCCGGCAGGCCGTGGTCGAGCTCCTGCCGCCCTCACGCCGGGCCCGCCAGCACGCCAGGGTGGCGGAGGCGCTCGAGAGCAGGTCGACGGGCTCCGCGCGGCGGGTGCGCGCGCTGGCCTACCACTACGCACAGGCGCAGGTCCTCGGCTACGGCGACAAGGCCGTGCGCTACCTGCTCGAGGCCGCCCGGTCGGCGGAACGGGCGCTGGCGCACGAGGACGCCGCCGACTGGTACGAGCAAGCGGCCGGGCTCAGCGAGCAGGCCGACCGGCGCAACGGGCTGCACCTGGCGGCGGCCCGCAGCTATCTGCTCGGCGGCGACTTCGCGCGAGCCCGGTCGCTGGCCGAGCAGGTCGCCGTCTCGGCCGATCCACCCGACCGCCTGCAGGCCGCGATCCTCTACGAAGCCGCGGCCTGGCGGCCGGGGCTGCCCGGGCACCGGGCCGTCGAGCTGCTGTCGGGCGCCCTGGGAAGCGGCCCGCGGGACGATGCAGAGCCGCTGCGCGTGCGGGCGCTGGCCAGCCTGGGCCGGGCGCTGGCCTTCACCGGAGACACGGAGGCGGCCGCCGGCGTCGGTGCGGCGGCGATCGGGCAGGCCAGGTCGCTGGACGACGCGGGGCTGCTCGCGCACGCGCTGCAGGCCAGTCTCTGGCACGGGCTGCGCCCGCACGACGCTCCGGCCAAGCTGGCTCGTGCGAACGAGCTCTCGGCACTGGCGCACCGCACAGGCGGCCTCGGCCACCTCGGCCCGGCCGCGTACTACCGGGGTGTCATCTCCTACGTGCAGGGCGACCCGGACGGCTGGGCGGAGGCGCAGGCCGACCTGCTGCGGATGTCCCAGGGCACGGGCCAGGGCTTCTTCGAGTACATGGCGGGGTGCATGGAGTACGGCCGCCGGTTCGTGGTCGGCGACTTCGCCGCCGCCGAGCGCACCTGTGCCGCACTGCTCGACTTCGGGGAGGGCTTCGGCACGGACGGCACCGAGGGCTCGTCCGCCGTGCAGACCTTCATGATCCGGCGGGAGACCGGCGCCGTGCAGCGGGTCCGCCCGCTCATCACCGGGCGGGAGGACCCAGCCGGGCACTGGGCCCCCGGGCTGCTTGCGCTGTACACCGCCCTCGGCCTCGACGAGCCGGCGGGTCGGCTGATGCAGTGGCTGCTCACCGACCAGCTGGTGCACCACCGCGAGTCCGCGCTGTGGCCCGCGGTGCTGGCCTTCCTTGCGGAGGCGGCGCTGCAGCTCAGCGACGCGACAGCCGCCGAACAGCTGCGCCCGGAGCTGGCCGAGTACGCCGGTCACAACCTCGTCGCCGGCCAGTTCGTCGCGCTGTTCGGGGCCGCGGACCGCTACCTCGGTGCGGTGGACTCGCTGCTCGGACGCTCGAAGGCGGAGCAGGAGCTCACCTCAGCGCTGGAGCTGGACGTGCGCACGGGCGCTGTCGTCCATCAGGCGCACACCCTGGCGGCGATGGTCGTGCACGGTCGACGCGAAGGCGTCCCGGCCGACGAGCTCAACGACCTGGTGCGGCGGGCCCGCGGGCTGGCCGAGCCGCTCGGCCTGGTCGGCCC
>JALYMN010000338.1 GCA_030773675.1 Actinomycetota bacterium | reverse complement strand
ATCGCGCCGTCGCGGTCGATGGCGTCGAGGTCGACGTCGAGCTCGTGCTCGAAGGTGGGCTTGCCGCTCATCGCAGCAGCCCCTGCTCGCGCAGGATGCGACGCACCTGCTGCTCGGTGGTGGCGCGTCCGACGGCGTCCGGCGCCGGCGGCAGCCCGTTGATGTCCCGGATCCAGGCGGCGTGCCGGGCCTCGACCGAGGCGATGGTGGCCGCGGCCGCGAGTCGCTTGCGCGTGAGGTTCGCGGCCTGGCCGGTGTAGGCGGCGACGAGCGCGTCCTCGAGCACGACCGCGCTGGCGGAGAAGCGACGGTCGTCGCGCACGAGGTCGTCGAGCGCGAAGGCGGGCGGCCGGGCGGCGTTCTTCCCGAGCGCCCCCTCGAGGAAGGCGACGTGCTCCTTCTCGTGCTCGGCGACGACCTCGGCGAACTCGGCGAGCTCCGCGCTGCGGAAGCCTCGCCGCAGCGCCTCGGCGTAGAACGCCTCCTCGAGGCGCTCGAGCTCGAGGATGAAGTTCAGGACGCGGACGTCCTGCTCGGGCGAGGTGGCGGAGCGGGCGACGCCGGGGCCGCGCGTGAGCATCCCACTCGCCACGGCGACGCCGCCGAGGGCCGCGGTCCGCCGAAGCAGCCGGGCTCGCGAGAGCAGTCGATCGGACACCACCCGACTCTAGCCCAGAGTGGAGGATTGCACGCGCTGCCTATCCTCGCCGCGCGTGCCGCCCACACCCATCACGCGCCTGGGCGCGACCGGCGGCCTGGAGACGACGCTCGCCGCCGAGCTCGGCCTCGAGGCCCTCGCCGAGGCCGCCCTGCGCGAGCTCGGGGACGCCGCCCGCGCCGAGGTCGGCGCCCTCTGGGTGGCGCCCGAGGAGGGCGGACCACCCCTGCTCCTGGCCACGCGCGGGCTGAGCCAGGAGGGCCTGCCGCGGGAGATCCGACCGGGCGAGGGCGTGGGGGGCCGCGCGCTCGCCGAGGGACGCGTGGTGACCGCCGACCACGGCGAGACCGGGCTCGAGGTCCCGGGGCTGGCCGGGTCGGTCCGCGTCCGGCGCGAGCTCCACGTGCCCCTGCGCCTCTCCACGCGGGCCCTCGGCGTCGTCGCCCTGGGCCGCTTCGCCGACGCGCCCCCTCGCCGGGGCGAGCTCGAGGAGCTTCAGCGCATGGGCGACGCCGCCGGCATCGCGCTGGCCCACCTTCAGGTCCACGAGCGCGCCCAGCGTCAGGCCCGCCTCGGGCGGGCGCTGCTCGACGCCACCCCCGATCCCATCGCGCTCGTCGGGCCGGGCCGCGCCGTCCTGCTCGAGAACGGCCCGATGGCCGCGCTGCGGGCGGAGGGGCTCGAGGAGCTCGAGCTGCCCGGCGACGAGGTGCAGCGCGAGGTCCGCGACGAGCTTCGCCTCGACGGCGGGCGGCGCGTGCTGTCGCGCTACACCGCACCGGTGCACGACGCGAGCGGCGCGGTGCTCGGGCGGATCGTGGTGCTTCGCGACGTGAGCGGCGAGCGCGAGGCGGACCGCCTCAAGGACGAGTTCTACTCCCTCGTCTCCCACGAGCTGCGGACCCCGCTGACCTCGATCATCGGCTACCTCGAGCTCGTGCTCGACGGCGGCGAGGAGCTCAGCCTCGACGCGCGGCGCTTCCTCGAGGTCGTCGAGCGCAACGCCCGGCGGCTGCTGCGGATGGTCGGCGACGTGCTCTTCGTCGCCCAGGTCGAAGCGGGGCAACTCGCGCTCGCGCGGGCGCCCGTCGACCTCGGCGAGGTCGCCTCGGAGGCCGTCGAGGCCGCGCGGCCGTCGGCCGAGCGCGGCGGGGTCGCGCTCGTCTTCGAGGCCGAGCCGGTGCGGCCGCTGGTCGGTGACCGCGACCGCTTCGCGCAGATGCTCGACAACCTCGTCTCGAACGCGGTGAAGTTCACGCGTGAGGGCGGCAACGTCGAGGTCCGCCTCGCCGACCGGGGCGACAGCGCCGTGCTCGAGGTGCGCGACGACGGAGTCGGCGTGCCCGCCGCCGAGCAGGAGCGGATGTTCGAGCGCTTCTTCCGGGCGTCGACGGCGACGGACAACGCGCTCCCGGGCGCCGGGCTCGGGCTGACCATCGTCAAGGCGATCGTCGACCTGCACGGCGGCGAGGTCGGGGTGGCCAGCGCGGAAGGGGCGGGCACGACATTCCGGATCGCGCTCCCTTACGAGACCGCTGCGACGGCGCGAGCGCATTGGCCGTCACATCGGTCCTGAGCAAGCGTCGTGCTCTGGCGGGCGCAGCCTCGTCGTCGCCGCGGGCGCTTCACGGTCGCGGTACGCTCTCGATGTGAAGGTCGGGGCGAGGTGCGCCCGCGTAGGACGTTTGCTCCAGGTTGGCCGCGCACTCACCACGCTCGTCGTGGCCGCGCTCGTCCTCGTTGGTCCCGCCCTCGCCGCCAGTGGGCCGGATGGAGAAGCGCCCACCGAGCTGTGGCGTGAGTATCCGCTCGACCCCGGCCCTCAGACGGAGACGTCCGAGGCCACCACCGGCGCGGGGCGAGCGAACCAAAGCCTCCCCTCGACCGCTCCTACCCCCGACGGTTCTCGGCCCCCGGTCTGGGTCCTAGCCGCGGTGGTCGGCCTGCTAGTCGTCACCGCCGTTGGCATCCGCACCCGTGCGCTGCTGGGCGCCGCCGCCCCTGGGGCCACCTCACGTCACGTTTCCCAGGAGGTCGCGTTCGTGCTACTTGCCGCGGCCGTGGCGATTCTCGTGGGAGCGCTCGTCGGCGTCCTCGGACCTGCGGGCTGAGCCGGGCGCGCGAGGTAGTCGGGGGCGACCTCCGACCACTGCCAGGTCGGGCTGTTCGGCGCGCTGCTCACGTCGAGCCAGTCAGCCTTGATCCAGGAGCTGATCAACGCTCGGGGCTCGCGGCGGTCGGGTAGGAGCGCCACCAGGGACGGCTCGGGGGAAGCCGCTATTGGCAGGTTCCGTGCCAGGACGGCGAGCACACGCTCTTCGTCCGACCGGAGATCGGCGGCTCTGATGCTGTGACATCGCGTCCTGCTCCGACGGCCGCCACCGCGACGAGCTTCGTTTCGCTCCTCCCTCCGGTCAAACGCCCTCCTGCCCGGCGCCTCACGGGGACCACCGCCTTCGGGGCGGAGGACCTGGGGCTCCGTCGTGGCCGTCAGGAGATCGGGCTCGTCGCCCGCCGATAGCGGTACCCGAACCCCCGCACGGTCTCGATCGGGGCCTCGCGCCCGCCCTGGTCGACGAGCTTCTTGCGCAGGTAGCCCACGTAGAGCTTGACCTGGTCGGCGGCCACGGTCGCGCCGTCGCCCCAGACGATCTCCAGGAGCTGGTCGCGGCTGAGGACCTGGTTGGGGTGGCGGACGAAGGCGATGAGCATGCGCAGCTCGAGCGGCGTGAGGTGGACGTCGCGCCCGGCCACGCGCACGGCGGCGTCGGCGACGTCGAGCTCGAGGTAGGCGTCGCGGTGGACCTCGCGCTCGACGGGACGGCTCGCGGTCGCGCGGCGCAGCAGGACGCCGATGCGCGCGAGCAGCTCCTGGCGGCCGAAGGGCTTCGTGACGTAGTCGTCGGCGCCCGCGCGCAGGCCGCGGACCTTCTCGAGCTCCGTGTCGCGCGCGGTGAGCATGAGCACGGGGACGTCGCTGAGGTCGCGGATGCGCTCGAGGGTCTGCCACCCGTCGAGCTGCGGCATGGCCACGTCGAGCACGATGACGTCGGGGCGGGCCTCGTAGAGCAGGCGCAGCGCCTCGCGGCCGTCCGCCGCCTCGCGCACGATCGCGCCCGAGCGCTCGAGGAGCGCGCGGACGAGGCCGCGGACGTCGGCGTCGTCGTCGACGACGAGGGCTCGGATGCCGGTCACCACGCTCGGGTGGTCGGTCGCCCGGGCAGGATGTGAAGGGTGGCGGACACCCTCGCGATCACGCGCGACCTCGCGCTGCCGCTCGCCGAGGTCACCGTGCGCGCGAGCCGCTCGTCCGGGCCGGGCGGCCAGCACGCGCACATGACCGCCTCGCGGATCGAGGCGAGCTTCGACGTGCGCGCGTCGCGAGCGCTGAGCGAGCAGCAGCGCGAGCGCCTGCTCGCCCGCCTCGGGCCCGTCGTGCGCGCCGTCGCCCAGGACGCGCGCAGCCAGGCGGTCAACCGCGAGCTCGCGCTCGAGCGCCTCGCGGGTCGCCTGGCG
>JALYMN010000337.1 GCA_030773675.1 Actinomycetota bacterium | reverse complement strand
CGAAGTCCCCGCTGATCGCCGCTTGCCGCCGGCCAATACCCCCTACGCCTCGAGTCAGCGATCAAATGGAGCGAAGTTCACCTCGTCGCTTCTGGGTCGTTGAACCGGAGGACGCGCCCGTCCTCCGGCATCGCATGTCCAGTAATGACCGACGCCGTCGGCGGTCAGGCAGTGACCGACGTCGGGCACCTCGACCTCGTCGACTAGGGGTCCGCCGTGACGGCGTGCCTGGCCGTGCGGGCCAGTGCTGCCCGGAGCACGGCGCTGCCGGCCCGGGGCGACTGCTTCGCCTCCGCGTTCACGTCGGAGAAGGGGTTTTCTCGGACGCGCCGGACCGAAAGCAAGGACGAAGGATGTCCAAGCTTGAGTCGGAGCACCCTGAGCGTCAGCGCTCGACGGCGACGTCGCGCGCAAGGTGTCGCTCCGTACCGCGTCCAAGACGCTCCTGCGTCTGCCGAAGGGTTTCGTCGGCGAGCCGCCACTGGCTTCGAGCGGCCGGGTCGGCGGGCTCAGGTCCGATTCCTATGGAGTCGTCCGGAAGAAGATGCTCGACCCGGAAGCGCTCGAGCACGCGCAGCGCGCCGTCCCAGCGGTCCGCGTCACGACGGTCCGTCGGCCGCTCGCCGAGAACCTTTCGTGCCCACTCGGGAGGCTGCGCGACTGTGCGCTCGACCAGCTCGTCGATCAGGATGTGGGCCTCGCGGTCGAGCCCGGCCACGCGTCGGTCGATCCCGTCGCGCTCCGCACGCACCCCAAGGGCGTTCGCCCTGGCGCTCGCCAGCTCCTCGCGCTCTGCGCCAAGCGCCGTCAGGTGCCGATCCGCGCACTCGACCGCGGCGGCCAGCCGCGCGCGTTCGACAGCGTGTACGTCCTTCGTCCTTCGACCCAGAAGACCGCGCTGTGGGGTGGGCAACCGCTCGAGGACGACGGCGGCCTCGTCGCGCTGGCCCCTGACCCGGACGAGCTCCCGGTCGACCGCGTCGAGAGCGCGCAGCGCGCGGAGCGGGAGCTTCGCGCGCTGCGCCGCGAGATCGGCGAGCTCGGCGCGGATGACGCGAAGCTGGTCTCGCTGCGGACTCCCCTGGTTCGCGGGTTCGGCGTGTTCGGCCCCGCGCTCGAGCCCTGCCGTCCCCGCTGCATGCAGCTCGGCGTCGTCGGCGCGGCCCGGTGCCGGGTTCGTTTTGGGGAGCTGCGTGACGGCGAGATCTTCGTCGTCGCGGACCTTCATCCGTTCCGCGGTGCGGGCGAGTACGCCGGCATGGGTCGGCCGCTCCCGCGCGTCATGCGGCGCGAGCTCGGCTCGCTCGGCCTGCACCGCGCTCAGGATGTGCTGCCCGTCGACGTGCAGCCGCGTTTGCCCGCGCGCTCGCGACAGCGCGGTGTAGCTCCAGCCGCGTGTCAGGTCGTGCGGAGCGGCCACCACGATCGCGCGCTCGACGGTGCCGCCCTGCATCCCGTGTCCGGTCAGGCAGTAGGCATGCTCCACGTGCTCGGCGACGTAGTCGGCCGGCAGCCTCCGAAGCGTGCCCGCGTCGGTCCGCACCACCACGCCCGCTGGGTCGGTCTCGAGAACGCTTCCGCGCGTGCCGTTGTCGACGTCGGCTGAGCGGTCGTTGCGCCGGCAGATGTCCGGTCGCCGACCGCCACGGTGAGCGGGCCGTAGGCCACGTCGTCGCCAAGCACGCCGCTCGCGCGGGCGTGGGCGCGGGCGAGGTCGTTGAGGGTGTTTCGCGTGGCGTTGTCCCGGGCGATGAGCACGGTCTGGCCGCCTGCGTGGGCGTCGGTCGCCTGCTGCCAGTCCTCGATGGCCGCGCGGATCGCCCCGTCGTCCGTATGGGCGACGATCCGGTCTCGGGCCTCGGCCCACTTCAGGTACGCCTCGGAACGCCCGTCGTGCAGGGCGGCCAACGCCTGGCGCTCCGCCGGGTCGCGCTGGCGCATGCCCAGGGTCAGCCGATGGGCGCCGACCAGATCGCCCACCTCCCGCAGCCAGCCACCGGCCTGCACCGAGGGGAGCTGGCCCGAGTCGCCGACGGCCACCACCTTCGCTTGCGAGGCCCGGGCCGCCTCGAGCAGTCGCTCGGTCTTGCGGGTCGACGCCATGCCCGCCTCGTCGAGCACCACGACGGTGCGGTCGGGGAGCCCATCGCCCCGCTCAAGGTCCGCCAACGCGCGGTCAAGCGTCCACGCTGCCAGGCCAGCCTCCTCGGCGAGCTCGCGTACGGCGCGGGCGGTTGGCGCCACCCCGACCACACGCCAGCCCGCGTCTTCGTAGACGCGACGCAGCCCCCCGGCGGTGAACGTCTTCCCGGTCCCCGCCAGCGCCTCGATGACGTCCACCCCGTTGCCCGAGCCGGTCACGCCCCGCAGAGCCTGGGCCTGCTCGTCGGTCAGCGGTCGATCCAGGGCCGACAGCGCCCGCTGGAGCGTGGCGCCGTCGACGATCCCTGTGCCCTCCCGTGCGCGCTCCACGGCCGCCGCGATCAGCCGTCTCTCGGCCGCGACGAGGTTCTGCGTGGTCAGCCCACCGGCGACCGTCTCGAGGACATCGCCGCGGGCGGCGAAGCGCGCGCCCTGCAAGCGCACGTCGTCGACCCGAGCGCCCTGCCCGGCCGCGCCCGCGAACTCGCGGAGCACGTCGCGCCCCGCGAACGTGTTCGCGTTCTCAGTGAGGCCCTGGGCACCGGCGAGCCGGTCAGCCAGCGCGTGCTCGTCGGCGCCACCGGTGGCCGTCGGCTCTCCAAGCCGCAGCCGCTCCCGACCCTCGGCGAGCAGCTCGGTGACCGCCACGCGGTCCAGCCCGTGCTCGCCGGCGCGAGCCCGGACCTCCTCGCGCCAGGTGTGCGTGTCCTGCTCGCGGCCGTAGTGCTTGCGGTCTCTCGTGCGCAACGCGAAGCTGTCGCGGGCAGCCCACGTGCCGGGCTCCTGACCGTCCGCGTCAATCGCCTCCCGGATCTGCTGCGAGCGGGTCGAGAAGTGCTGTAGCATCCCTGCGCTGACCCGGGCGAGCTCAGCGGCGCCCTTTTCCACGCCGCCCCACTCGAGGCCCAGCCGGTCGCGGACCGCGGCCCGAAGGTGAGCCTGGTAGAGGAACCCCGCCGTTCTCGCGAACTCATAGAGCGGTCGGCCGTCCAGGGCGGTCCACCGCCCGTCGGAGCCGCGGGCGAGGTTCGCGCACACGACGTGGGTGTGCAGTTGAGGGTCAAGCGCCCGGGACATCCGGTGGCGGTAGCCCGCGGCAACGAGACCTGCGGCGCCCTCGCTCCGAATGCCGCCCCTGCCTCGCCGCACCTTGACCGCCTCGTCCTCCAGGAACTCCAGCGCGGCGCGGACCGCGTTTTCATGCGCGCCGATGAGATGGCCGGACGTCTCGTCGTCGGCGACCGCGAACAGCACCGACACCGACTTGGGCGCCGAGAACGTCAGGTCGAACCCGACGACCTTCGGCTCACTGTGCCCGTCGCGCAGCTTGCGTTCGAAGAGCGGGTCGGTCGGGTCGATCCCGGCGAGCAACGCGTTGAACTGCGCACCTCGACGCGCCCGGCGAGCCCCAGCGCCGCCGCGCCACGACCCAGCCACACTCCCGGCGCCTCTCCCCGACCGGAGTAGTAGTCGTCATGCCCCCGCGCGACCGACCGCTCGTAGTACGCGGCCTGGCCGGCTGCCAGCTTGCCGATCGACAGCACTACACGACCCAACAGTGGGCGCTACCCCGGGCCTGGCCGCCGCCCGCCGGTCCCTTAGA
>JALYMN010000336.1 GCA_030773675.1 Actinomycetota bacterium | reverse complement strand
CGTCAACGCGGCGGTTGACGGGGTGCGGGACGGGCCCTACGGTCGAACCGCGACCGTGACGCGCACCACAGGGCACTGCCGCATCGTCACGCCGACCGTCGAGCGCCCGTGCCGGGTCCCGCCCGCCGGCCGAGCCCCAGGAGGTGCGCCGTGCCCCCCAGCGCCGTGACCCCGCGCGTGGGTGTCCTGGGCGCCGGGACGATGGGCGTCGGCATCGCGTACGTCGCCGCCGCGGCCGGCTGCACGACCCACGTGGTGGAGCCCGAGCCGCAGCGACAGGCCGCGCTGCTCGCCGTCGTCCGGGAGCAGGCCGAGCGCGGCGTGGCGCGGGGCAAGCTGACCGACGAGCAGGCGCAGGAGCTCCCCGGCCGGGTGCGGGTCGCGGCCACCACGGACGAGCTGCCCGAGGGGCTCGACCTCGTCGTCGAGTCGGTGCCGGAGCGGCTGGAGCTCAAGCACGCCGTGCTGGCTGCGGCCGAGCAGCGGCGCCCCGCCCTGCTGGCCACCGGCACGAGCGCGCTGTCGGTCGACGAGCTGGCCGGACGGCTCGCGCGGCCCGACGCCTTCCTCGGCATGCACTTCTTCAACCCGGTGTGGTCGCTGCACATGGTCGAGCTCGTGCGCGGCGCGGCGACCTCCGACGAGGCCCTCGTCGCCGCCCAGGGCTTCGCCGGACTGCTCGGCAAGCGCTCGATCGTCGTGCGCGACGTCCCCGGGTTCGCCACCAGCCGGCTGGACGTCGTCACCGCGCTCGAGGCGATGCGCATGCTCGAGAGCGGCGTCGCGTCAGCCGACGACATCGACCTCGCGATGACGGTCGCCTACCGCCACCCGATGGGGCCGCTGCGGCTGTCCGACGTGGTCGGGCTCGACGTCCGGCTCGACATCGCGCGCAACCTCGAGCAGGTGTACGGCGAGCGGTTCGCCCCGCCGCAGGTGCTCCTCGACAAGGTCGCAGCCGGCCACCTCGGGCAGAAGACCGGCCGTGGCTTCTTCACGTGGGACCCGACCCCCGCCTCGCCGACCGTAGGAGCGCCGTGAGCGACAACCGGCTGACCGACTCGCCCGTCCTCACCCTCGATGACGACCGCCGGGCCCTGCGCGACAGCGTCGGGCGGCTCGTGTCGAAGTACGGGCGGACCTACTTCCAACGCGTCGCGAGGGCCGGCGGCTTCCCCGACGAGCTGTGGCGCGACCTCGGCGACGCCGGTTTCCTCGGCGTCCACCTTCCCGAGGAGTACGGCGGCGGAGGGGGCGGGCTGGCCGACCTGGCCGTCGTCATCGAGGAGTGCGCCGCCCACGGGTGCCCGATGCAGTACACGTCATCTCCTCGATCTGCGGCCCGATCCTGCTGCATCACGGCTCGCAGGTACTCAAGGACCGCTGGCTCGCCGGCCTCGCGGACGGCTCCAAGAAGATGGCCTTCGCGATCACCGAGCCGGACGCCGGCACGAACACCCACAAGATCTCCACCACGGCCACCCCGGTCGAGGGCGGCGGCTGGCGGATCAACGGCGGCAAGTACTGGACCTCCGGGGTCGACGAGGCCGACGCCGTGCTGGTCGTCTGCCGTGACGCCGAGGTCGGGCCGACGGGCAAGCCCACCCTGTCGCTGATGGTCGTCGACACCCAGGCGCCCGGGATCACTCTGCAGGTGATCGACTCGGCCCTCGGCGCGCCGGAACGGCAGTTCATGGTGTTCTTCGACGACGTGCCGGTCGCGCCGGACAGCATCGTCGGCGCGCAGGGGCAGGGCCTCAAGCAGGTGTTCGCCGGGCTCAACCCCGAGCGCGTCGCCGCCGCCGCGATCGCCAACGGCATCGCCCTCTACGCCCTGGACAAGGCGTCGACCTACGCCAACCAGCGCTCGGTCTGGGGAGTGCCGATCGGCACCCACCAGGGCGTCGCCCACCCGCTCGCGAAGTCCTACGTCGAGGTGCAGCTCGCCCGGCTGATGAACGCCCGCGCCGCGGAGCTGTTCGACGCCGGCCAGGACGCCGGCGAGGCGGCCAACATGGCCAAGTACGCCGCCGGCGAGGCGTGCCTGTCTGCGCTCGACAACGCGATCCAGACTCACGGCGGCAACGGGCTGTCCAACGAGTACGGCCTGTCCGACCTGTGGTTCACCGCCCGGATGCTGCGCACCGCGCCGGTCAGCCGGGAGATGGTCCTCAACTACATCGGGCAGCACAGCCTCGGGCTGCCCAAGAGCTACTAGGGCCGCCGTGCGCGTCCTCGCCGACCTCGTCCGCCGCCACGCCGCCGAGCGCCCCGACGCGCCCGCGCTGTCCTGCGGCGACACCGCGCTGACCTTCGGCGAGCTGCACGAGCGCAGCTCCCGGGCCGCGCACGCGCTGACCGGCCTCGGGGTGGGCCGGGGCGACCGCGTCGCCGTCCTGGACAAGAACCGCCCGGGCTTCTTCGAGGTGGCCTTCGGCTGCAGCAAGATCGGGGCCGTCGTCGTCGGGCTGAACTGGCGGCTGGCTCCGCCCGAGCTCGCGGACGTCGTGCGCGACGCCCAGGTGTCCGTCGTCCTCGTCGGCGCGGAGCAGCGCCCGCTGCTGCCCGCCGGGCTCGGCGTCCCGGTCGTCGACACCGGCGCCGAGTACGACGCGCTGCTCGCAGCGGCCGACAACGCCGACCCCGACGTCGCCGTCGAGCCCGACGACGTCGTGCTGCAGCTCTACAGCTCCGGCACGACCGGCCGGCCCAAGGGCGTGATGATCACGAGCGCCAACCTGGCGCTGACCGCACGCATGGCCGGTACCGCCTGGCGGATGGGGCCGGACACCGTCAACCTCGTCGCCTCGCCGCTGTTCCACATCGGCGGGGCGGGCTACGGGTTGACCGGGCTGAGCCAGGGCGGCCACACCGTGCTGCTGCGCGAGGCGACCCCGGCCGTGCTGCTGGACGAGGTGCAGCGGCACCGGGTGACGCACGCGTTCTGGGTGCCGGCCGTGCTGCAGTCGGTGCTGGACGCCGCCGACGCCGCCCCCGGCGCAGACCTGTCCAGCCTGCGGCTGATCGGCTACGGCGGGGCGCCGATGACCGAGACCCTGCTCGTGCGCGCGCTCGGCCGGCTCGGTTGCGGCTTCCTCGGCGTCTACGGCATGACCGAGACCTCGGGGACGGTGCTGGTGCTGCCGCCGGAGGACCACGATCCCGGCGGCCCGCGCGCCGGCCTGCTGCGCTCGGTCGGCCGCCCGCTGCCGTGGGTCGAGCTCGCGCTCAAGGACCCCGCCACGCTGGCGGACACGCCCGAGGGGCAGGTCGGGGAGATCTGGGTGCGCACGGCCCAGAACACACCCGGCTACTGGCGGCAGCCGGAGACGACCGCGGCGACGCTGGTCGAGGGCGGCTGGCTGCGCACCGGTGACGCCGCGCGCCGCGACGCCGACGGCTACGTGTTCCTCTCCGACCGGATCAAGGACCTCATCATCACCGGCGGCGAGAACGTCTACCCGGCCGAGGTGGAGAACGTCCTGGCTGCCCACCCCGCCGTCGCCGAGGTGGCGGTCATCGCCGTCCCGTCGCCGCGGTGGGGCGAGACGGTGAAGGCGGTCGTCGTCCTGCAACCGGGCGCCGCGCTCACGCTCGAGGAGCTGCTGGAGTTCGCCCGCCCGCGCCTGGCCCGCTACAAGTGCCCCACCTCCCTGGACGTCGTGCCGGCGCTGCCGCGCAACGCGTCGGGCAAGGTGCTCAAGAAGGACCTGCGCGCGCCGCACTGGCCGGCCGCCGAGACCGCCGGCGCGCCGCGGTGACCGAGCCGGCCGTCGCCCTGGTGCGCCGCTGGGCGGTCGACTGGCTCGGCGGCCAGCACCCCGAGGTGTGCGACGAGGTGCTCGCTCCCGAGTACGCGCTGCTCATCGGCGGCTATCTGCTGGGGCCGCGGGCGGCGTACGTGCCGGCGACGGTGGCGCAGCTGCGCCGCTACCCGGGGCTGGTCGTCACCACGCACGACCTGGTCGTGAGCGGCGACCGGGTGGCCGTGGTGTTCACCGAGTCGGGGGCCTCCGCGCGCCTGGCCGGCCGGACGGCGGCCTGGTCCGGCGTCGCGCTGTTCCGCAGCGACGGGCAGCGGCTGACGCACTGCTGGGCGGAGGAGGACTACTACGCCCGCCGCCGGCAGCTGGACGCCGGCGCCTGCGACCCGGTGGAGCGGCCCGCCGCCGCCCCCTGGGACACCGTGTCGCAGCCGGCCGACCCGGACGCCGAGCAGGTCGTGCGGGCGTGGCTGGCCGGCCCCGACCTGCGCACCGGCGACGTCGTGTGCGACGACGAGGCGACCGGCCGGCCGCCCACCTCCCTGCTGGAGGTGGAGGCGTGCGAGGTGCACGAGCTGTTCTCGGCCGGACCGCGGGTGGCCTTTGCCGCGGTGCAGTCCGGCCGCTACGCCGGGGGCCTGGAGGGGCTCGACGCGCACATCGGCCGGCCGGCCCGCCTCGGGCTCGCGGGGCTGGTCGAGGTCCGGGACGGGCGGGTGGCCGGCGGGCGCGTCGTCCGCGACCGGCTGGGGACGGCCCGGGTGCTGGAGGAGCCGGCGGCGGAGCCCTCTCGTGCCTGACGCGCCGGGCCCCTCCGAGCCGGTCGCCCCCGAGTACGGCGTGCGGGTCGAGCGGGTCGGGAGCACGCTCGTCGTCACGCTCGACCGGCCGCAGGTCCGCAACGCCATCGACGCCGCCGCCGCCTTCGCCCTCGCCGCCGCGCTCGACCGGCTCGACGGCGACCCGACGCTCGTCGCGGGCGTGCTGACCGGCGCCGGCGGCACCTTCAGCGCCGGCATGGACCTCAAGGCGTTCCTGCGCACCGGAGAGCGCCCGGAGGTGCCCGGCCGAGGGCTGGCCGGGCTCACGGAGGCGCCACCGCGCACCCCGCTGATCGCCGCGGTCGAGGGGCACGCTCTGGCCGGCGGCTGCGAGCTGGTGCTGGCCTGCGACCTCGTCGTGGCCGCCGAGGACGCCGTGCTCGGCCTGCCCGAGGTGAAGCGCGGGCTGATCGCCGGGTCCGGCGGGCTGGTGCGCCTGCCCCGGCGCCTGCCGCCCGCGATCGCGATGGAGCACGCGCTCACCGGCCGGCCGCTGCCGGCGACCGAGGCGCACCGGTGGGGGCTGGTCAACCGGCTGGTGCCGCCCGGCGGGGCGCTCGCGGCGGCGCTCGCGCTGGCGGCCGAGATCGGCGAGAACGGCCCGCTCGCCGTCCGGACGACGAAGCAGGTGCTGGTCGAGTCGGCGTCCTGGCCGGCGGAGCAGGTGTGGGACCGCCAACGGGCGCTGCTGCAGACCGTGGTGGACTCCGCCGACGCGAAGGAGGGCGCGGCGGCGTTCGTCGAGAAGCGCGCGCCCGTGTGGCGGGGGGTGTAGCGGGTGCGACTGGCGACCCTGGTGCATGAGGGCCGGGAGCGGGCGGCCGTGGTCAGCGGTGCGGCGGGCGGTGCGGCGGACGACGTCCGGGTGCACCTGCTTCCCGACGACGCGACCGTGCTCGACCTGGTGCGCGCCGGCCTGCCCGCGGCGCTCGAGGCCGGGGAGCGGGCCCTGGCCGTCGCGTCCGTGCCGGTGTCGGAGGTGCGCCTGCGCCCGCCGCTGCGCCCGCCGAGCGTGCGCGACTTCTTCACCTTTGAGGCGCACGTCGAGGGGGCGCGGCGCAGCGTCGCGGCGGGCGACCCCGTCCCGCCCGAGTGGTACGACGCTCCGGTCTTCTACTTCACCAACCCGCACACGCTCGTCGGCGACGGCGACGACGTGGCGGTGCCGCCCGGCTGCGCTCTGCTCGACTTCGAGCTGGAGGTGGCGGCCGTCGTGGCCCGCGACGGCCGCGACCTGTCGCCCGAGCAGGCCCGCGAGCACGTCTTCGGCTACACGATCTTCAACGACTGGTCCGCGCGCGACGTGCAGCGGCACGAGATGCGGGTCGGGCTCGGACCGAGCAAGGGCAAGGACTTCGCCGGCACGCTGGGCCCGTGGATCGTCACGGCCGACGAGCTCGAGCCGGCCCGCGACGACGAGGGGCTGCTGGCCCTGGCGATGTCGGCGCAGGTGAACGGCGTCGAGGTCGGCCGCGACGTGCTCTCGCACATGGCGTGGACGTTCGAGGAGCTGCTGGCGCACGCGAGCCGGGGCAGCCGGGTCGTCGCCGGTGACGTCGTCGGCTCGGGCACCTGCGGCGGCGGCGGGTGCCTGGCCGAGATGTGGGGCCGGTCCGGGACGACGGAGCCGCCTCCGCTGCGCCCCGGCGACGTCGTGACGCTGACGGTGGAACGCATCGGGTCGGTGACCAACCGCGTCGTGACCGGGCCGGACACTTCGCCCGTGCGCCCGGCCCGCCGCCGTTCGGCTGTCTGACGGCCGGCGCCGCCGTTGGGCGGTTGTCGGTCGGCGTGCTCGGCGCTCAAATCCGGTCGGCGTCCCAGTCCGCCAGCTCACGGTCGAGCTGCCCGACGTCCAGGCGAGGCCCCGCCGAGCCGTCCCAGTCCCAGACGCCGCCGGAGTCCTCCGGCGGCGGCGCTCCCCGCCCGCCCGTGCAGCGGGGCCGGTCGGCGTCAGGCAGCACCCGCTCGACCTTGAACAGCAGCGTCCATTCGTCGCCGTAGTCGTAGACGTAGCGCAGCTTGTCCCCGGGCTCGGCCAGCACCTCGTCCAGGCGCACCTGGTCGGCTGGCAGTCCCTCGTCCTCGCCCTCCTGGACGTCGTAGGGGCACAGGAACAGCTCGGCGTCGCGGTCCCACACCGAGCTGCCCAGCGCGAAGCGGTGCAGGTGCGCGTCGTCCCAGTCGAACAGGAGCTGGGCGAGGTCGTGCAGCTCGGACAGCAGCAGCGTCGAGGGCAGTTCCACCCGCCGCCAGACCGGGGGCTTGGCGCCGACGAGGTCGACCCGGACGACGAGCGAGAACGGTGTGTCCGCGCGCGACCGGCGTCGTGACGGCCGCGTCGACCGCGCCAGTCGGAGGGCGCGGGCGGCGGACAGGTCGAGCAGCTCGTCGGTCAGCGCCCTGAGCTGGGCGGAGTCCATCTCCGCGATCGCGGCGCGCAGCTCGGGCGGGACGGCGGACGGGGCCTGGCGGGGGTCCACCGCGTGACCGTACGGCCGCGAACACTCGCGGTCGCGCAGGAGGGCGGACCCGCGCCGCCGTGTGGGACGCGAGTCAGGCCGGGGCGCCCTGCAGCGCGTCCCGGCCCGGCCGCAGCGCGAACCCGTCGTACTTGTCGGCGGCGACCTGCTCGAGGATGCGCCGGTAGCCGCGCACGCCGCCGACGTACGGCATGAAGACCCGCGGCTTGCCCGGCACCTCGTCGCCGTTGTAGTAGGAGGTCGCGAGGGGGTAGAGGGTCTCCTGCGCGCGCTCGTTGACGTGCTCGACCCAGCGCCGTTCGGCCTCCGGGGTGGCCTCGACCTCGGCCAGCCCGTGCGCGCGCAGGTGGGCGAGCAGGTCGGCGATGTAGTCGACGTGCTGCTCGGTCGACAGCAGCACGTTCGACAGCAGCGACGGGCTGCCCGGACCGGCGATGACGAACAGGTTCGGGAACCCCGAGACCATGAGCCCCAGGTACGTCGCCGGGCCGGCGGACCACTTCTCCCGCAGCGTCGTGCCGGCGCGCCCCACGATGTGCGGGCGCAGCAGCGAGCCGGTGAGGGCGTCGAAGCCGGTCGCGAAGACCAGGACGTCGAGCTCGTGGTGCCCCTTCTCGGTGCGGACTCCGGTCTCGGTCGCCTCGACGATCGGGTCCGACCGGAGGTCGACCAGGGTGACGTCGTCCCGGTTGAACGTCTCGAAGTAGCCGCTGTCGACCGAGGGGCGCTTGGCGGCGAACGGGAAGTCGCGAGGGGTCAGCCTGTCGCGGGTCTCCGGGTCGCGGACCGCCTCCGCGATCTTGCTGCGGATGAACGCCGCGGCCGTGTCGTTGGCGCGCTGGTCGCGCAGCAGGTCGTAGTAGGCGAGCGCGAAGCCGAAGCCCAGCCGGGTCCAGGAGTTCTCGTAGTGCGCGCGGCGCTCGTCGTCCGGGACGTCGAGGGCGCTCTGCTTGTTGATCGGCACCGACAGCCCGGTGGGCGAGTTGCGGGCAGCCTCGCGGCGCTCGCGGTAGCCGGCCTTGACCTCCGCGTCGCGCTCGTCGGTGATGGTCGCGTTGGCGGCCGGCACGCTGAAGTTGGGGGTGCGCTGGAAGACGGTGAGGTGCGCCGCCTCCTGCGCGACGATGGGCACCATCTGCATCCCGGACGACCCGGTGCCGATGATGCCGACCCGCTGGCCGGTCAGGTCGACGCCCTCGGCGGGCCAGCGCGCGGTGTGGTGGACGACGCCGCCGAACCGCTCCTGGCCCGGCAGCTCGGGGACCTTGGTCACCGACAGCTGGCCGGTCGCCATGACGACGAAGCGAGCGCTCCAGCGGGCGCCGGTCTCGGTGTCGACGGTCCAGCGGGAGCGCTCGTCGTCCCAGACGGCCCGGACCACGCGTTGCTGCAGGTGGACGTCGCGCCGCAGGTCGAACCGGTCCGCGACGTGGTGGATGTAGCGCAGGATCTCCGGCTGCGTGGCGTAGCGCTCGGTCCAGCGCCACTCCTGCTCGAGCTCCTCCGAGAAGGAGTAGGAGTAGTCGTAGCTCTCGACGTCGCAGCGCGCGCCTGGGTAGCGGTTCCAGTGCCAGACCCCGCCGACGTCGTCGCCCGCCTCGAGCACCGCGACCCGCCAGCCCTGCTCGCGCAGGGTGTGCAGCGCCCGCAGGCCGGCGAAGCCGGCGCCCACGACGACGACGTCGACTTCGGAGACCGGCGTGCCCGGCGCGACGGTCGACGCGTCGGGCTCCGGGCCGGCCGCCGGGCTGACCCCCGTGCCGGACGTCGTCGCGGGCGGCGGCGTGGACGGCTCGGGGGTGGCGTCCGGCTCGGTCAAGGCGGCCTCCTGTGCAGCGGCGTGCGGTGCCTGGAACGGTACGGACGACCACCGCCGTCGTCAACAACTTCGTTGACGGAGCCTGTAGCACAAGGAATACCGTGGCTAGGTGGAGCGCGTTGGACTCCGGGAGCTGCGGCAGCAGGCGTCGGACCTCGTCCGCCGCGTGCAGGCCGGCGAAGAAGTGCTCATCACGGTGGCCGGGCGGCCGAGCGCGCGTTTGGTGCCGGTGGGGCCACGCACGTGGCGGGTGTGGCGCAAAGTAAAAGAGCTGTTCCACGGCGCCGCCGACGCGCACTGGGACGACGACCGCGAGCGGCTGGACGGCGACGTGGGCGACCCCTGAGCCTCTCGGTGAGGGCCGTGCTCGACACGAGCGTCGTGCTGGCGGCGGACGTCGACCCCCTCCCCGGCGAGCTCGCCGGCACCGCGGCCACGCTCGCCGAGCTCCACTTCGGCGTCCTCGTCACGGACGACCCGGTCGTGCGAACGGAACGGCTGCGTCGACTGTCCGTCCTCCAGCGGCAGTTCGCCGCCCTGCCGGTCGACGACGCGGTGGCCGCGAGCTACGGCCGGGTGGCCGCCGCGTCCGGACGCCGGCCTCGCGCCCGCGTGATGGACCTCCTCATCGCGGCCACAGCCCACGCGCACGGCGCCCCGCCTGTACACGCGCAACGCCCGCGACCTCGCCGGCGTTCGAGCACCTGGTCGAGGTGGTCACGGTCTGAGGCCCGCCCCTGATCCAGGCGGCCCCTGCTGTCGCTGGGGCAGCAGCGCGCCCTGGATCACGGCGCTCGGCGCCCGCCGCCCCCGTCGGCGCGGGCCGCGCTCAGAGCGGGCTCAGCCGCGGGGCCCGCCGGCCACGTAGAGCACCTGACCGGTGACGAACCCCGAGCGCTCGTCGCAGAACCACGCCACCGCGTGCGCGATGTCCTCCGGCTGCCCGGCACGGCCGACCGGGATCGTGGCCACGACCTCCCGGGTGAGCTCCTCGATGCTCACGCCGATCCGCTGCGCCGTCGACCGGGTCATGTCGGTGATCGTGTAGCCGGGCGCGACGCTGTTGACCGTGATGCCGTGCCGCCCCAGCTCCAGCGCGAGCGTGCGGGTGAGGCCCTGCAGGCCGGCCTTGGCCGCGGAGTAGTTGGCCTGCCCGACGTTGCCGAGCGCGGCGGTGCTGGACAGGTTGACCATGCGCCCCCAGGCCGCCTGCCGCATCGCCGGCTGCACCGCGCGGCACATCAGGAAGGCGCCGCGGAGGTGGACCTGCACAACCAGGGCCCACTCGTCGGCCGTCATCTTGCTCAGCACGTGGTCGCGCAGGATGCCCGCGTTGTTCACCAGGACGAGCGGCGGCCCCAGCTCGGCGGTCACGCGCTCGACCGCCGTCGTGACGGCCGGCTCGTCCGCGACGTCGGCGCCGACGGCCAGGCCGCGTCGTCCGGTGGCCTGCACCGCCGCGACGGAGTCGGCGCACGCCGACTCGTCCAGGTCGAGGACGGCGACGTCGTGCCCGTCCTGTGCCAGGCGCAGCGCGACCGCGGCGCCGATCCCGCGCGCACCGCCGGTCACGAGGGCGACCCGCGGCGCTCCCGGCGCCCGGACACCCGGCGCCGCCCCGCCAGCCTGCGGCGCCGTCACGCCGCGCTCAGCTGCCGCGCGGCCATCTCGGCCAGCAGGAACTTGCGCGGCCTCCCGCTGGGTGTGGACGGGATGTCGCCGGCGGCGATCGGCAGGACGTGCTTGGGCACCTTGAACCGCGCCACCCGCTCCGCGCACCAGGCGACGAGCTCGTCCTCGGGGGCGCTCGCGCCGTCCCGGAAGACCACGTAGGCGACGCCGACCTCGCCCATGCGGTCGTCCCTCAGCGGCACGATGTGCGCCTGCGCCACGGCCGGGTGGCTGGTGAACACGTCCTCGACCTGCTTCGGCACCACCTGCTCGCCCCCGCAGCGGTAGACGTCCTTCTTGCGGCCGACCAGCGTGAGGTAGTCGTCGGCGTCGAGCGTGCCGAGGTCGCCGGTGCGCAGCCAGCCGTCCTCGGTGAACGCCAGCGCGTTCTCCTCCGGCTTGGCGTAGTAGCCGGGCGTGACGCCGGGGCCGCGCACGAGCAGCTCGCCCACCGAGCCGGGGGGCAGCTCCTCCCCCGTCTCCGGGTCGACGACCTTGTAGACCGCGAGCCGACCGCCGATCTCCGGGTCACCGGCGACGCCCACATCGCGCAGCCGACCGTTGGTGGTGAGCAGGCGATCCCGCGGGTCGTCCGGGCGGGTCACGGTCGTCGAGGCGGTCGTCTCGCTCATGCCGTAGCCGGTCGTCACCTCCTCGGGCCGCAGCACCTCGAAGATGGCGTCCCAGATGTGCGCCGGCGACTGGCCGCCGGAGGAGATGACCGACGTCAGCGACGACAGGTCGTGCCCGCTCTGCCGGGCGGCGTCCAGCACGGCCAGGGTCATCACGGGGATGAGCAGGACGTCGTCCGCGCGGTGCCGCCCGATGCCCCGCAGCGTCCCCTCGGGGTCGAAGGCGAGCTGCGGGACGATCGACCCGCCGACGAACAGCACCGAGAGCATGCCCTCGACGTAGCCGTAGACGTGGTACATCGGCAGCGAGAACAGGATGCGCCGGCCGTCCTGGAAGGCCCGCGCGTACGCGCTCCCGTACGCCATCCGCAGCAGCATGTCGTGGGTGAGCAGCACGCCCTTCGGGTCGCCCGTCGTGCCCGACGTATAGAGGACGTCGGCCGGCGCGTCGGGGTCCGGCGCGGCGACGGGCTGCCAGCCGGTGTCGCTCGCGCCCAGCTCCTGCACCGTCATCGCTCCGGCTCGGCCGCCGTCCGGTGAGGTCGGCAGGACGACGACCTGGCGCAGCCGCGGGAAGGCGCCGCCGCCGTCCCGCTCCCACCCCGGCGCCAGCTCGTCGAGCATGCCCAGGTAGTCCAGGCCGCGGAAGCGGTCCATCGTCACGACCAGCACGGCGTCGGACTGCCGCAGCACGTAGCCGAGCTCGTCGCGCCGGTTGAGGAAGTTGATCGGCACGCACACCGCACCGGCGCGGGCGATGGCGAACTTCAGGGCTACAAACTCGGGGTGGTTAGCCATCACCAGCCCGACGTGGTCGCCGGGCCGCACGCCCGCGCGCACGAGCCCGGCGGCCAGCCGGACCGACCACTCCTGCACCTCGCGGTAGGTCCAGCTGCGCTCGTCGGTGACGACGTACGGGCGGTCCGGGAACTCGGCGGCCGCGGCGTCGAGCGCGCCGTCCAGGGTGCGGGGCACCCAGCGGGGGAAGCGCTGCGCGAGCGCGGCCTGCCGTTCCGCCACGGGGCTGAGCACCATGTCGTCCTCCCGCAGGCCGCCGGCACCCCACGATCCGTCGACGGCCGCGGCGCGTGCCAGGCACGTCGCACCGCCGCTCAACGTAAGCGTTGACGACTGACGGGCGCAACAGGCCGCAACGGCCGTCAACGAGGGTGTTGACGTCGCCGCCGACCGCCGATACCGTCCGCCGCACGGGCGCACGCCCCGAGCAGGCCGTGGACGACGCTCCTCCGGAAGGGTTCCGACACCATGGAGACGAGGCGCAACGGCGCTCCCCCCGCCGAGGGCACGATCACCCGGGACACGCCCGTGGGCCACGAGCTGGTGGGCGTGAAGAAGAAGGCCGCCATCCAGCTGATGGGCTCGCGCCTGTGGGGCCGCTTCAACCCCAACCACTGGGACCCGGTCTACGCGTCCGAGACGGGACTGCCCTCGCCCATCCAGACCGGCGAGATGTCGACGGCGTACCTGGCGGAGATGTGCGTCAACCACTTCGGGCGCAACTTCTTCCGTGGCGCGCGGATGCAGTGCAAATACGTGAGGTCGATCTACGCCAACGAGGTCATCACCACGTACGGCGTGGTGCGCGAGAAGACGCCGAAGGGCGAGGGCTACCGCTTCTCCGTGGAGATCTGGGCCGAGAACGAGAGCGGCGAGAAGAAGACCGTCGGCGTGGTCGAGGCGGACGTCGGCGTCTGACCCGCGATCCCGTCCGCACACCCCGCCCTGGAGATCCGCCGCCCTGGAGATGAGGCAGCCATGAACCCCGACGCACCGACCACGGACGCCCTGCGCCCGATGACCGACGTGCAGGTCCGGCAGACGCGCGACTTCGTCGACAGCCTGAACGAGAAGTCGCAGACCTACTGGGACATGGTGACGGTCGGCGACGAGCTCGTCCGCGACCTGCACATCACGCCCGAGCTGGTCGTGCTCTACGCGGACGCGGTCGAGGACTACAACCCCTGGTACGAGGCCTGGCTCATGAACTCCTGGCACATCGAGGGCGAGTCGCCGTTCGGCGCGGCGATCGTGCCGCCGATGCTGGTGTCGCACTTCGTGCTGTCCGTGCAGTTCGACCACACGAAGCCGTTCGCGATCGGCACCATCCACACCTTCCACGACTCCCAGATCGTCGAGCCCATCCCGGTCGGCGCGACGGTGCGGATCCACACGAAGGCGATCGACAAGTTCGAGAAGCGCGGTCGGCGCTACGTCCGGCACGAGGTGACGGTCACCGACGCCGAGACGGGGACGCTCTACCTGACCGAGGTCCGCGACAACCTCTCCCGCTAGGAGCTCGGTGACCATGGCGTCGACCCAGCAGGTGCCCGTCGCGCAGGACCTGTTCCGCGACGCCGACGACGGTGCCGCCCTCGTCGGCACGCGGTGCACGGGGTGCGGCACCCACTACTTCCCCAAGAGCCTGTCCTGCCGCAACCCCGCGTGCGAGGCCAAGGCGGTCGAGGAGGTCTTGCTGGGCCGGCGCGGGCGGCTGTACAGCTACACGGTGCAGGCCTACCGGCCGCCCGCGCTGTTCCGCGGCGAACCGTGGGCGCCGTACGCGATCGGGCTGGTGGAGCTGCCCGAGGGCCTGCGCGTGATGGGCTTGCTCACCGGTATAGCGCAGGACGACCTGCGCATCGACCTGCCCGTGGAGCTGGTCGTGGAGCCGCTCTACCGGGACGACGCCGGGCGCGACGTCCTGACCTACAAGTACGCGCCCGCGGCGGGAGAGGGAGCTTCATGAGGCCGGTCTACGTCCTCGGCGTCGGTGCGCACCCCTGGGGCAAGTGGCCGGACAAGCCGCAGCTGCAGCTGGCGCTCGAGGCGCTGACCGCGGCCCTCGGTGACGCGGGGCTCGGGTGGCGCGACCTGCAGGGCCTGGTCGCCGCGAGCTCGCGCTTCGAGGGCGGCATGGGCTGGGGCCTGCACGCCAACGAGGTGCTGCAGGCGGTCGCGGAGAACGGCGCCCCTGCCGTCAACGTGGGCGGCGGCTGCGCGGCGGGCGGCATCGCCGTTCACACGGCCGCCTCGATGGTCGCGAGCGGCGAGTGCGAGGTCATCGCCGCGCTCGGCGCGGAGCGGATGCCGAAGGGGTTCATCCCGCGGCCGCCTGGCATCCCGGACGACATCACCGACACCGACTACCTGCGCTGGGTGGCGATCGGCGCGACGAACCCGGCGTACTGGGCGCTGGAAGCCCGCCGGCGCATGCACGACGTCGGCACGACGCCGGAGACGCTCGCCGAGGCGTCGGTGCTCATGCACCGCAACGCCGCGGCCAACCCGCTGGCGCGCTACCGCAAGGAGATCACCGTCGAGGACGTCCTGGCCTCCCCCACGGTCAGCGACCCGCTGCATCTGCTGGAGATCTGCGCGGTGAGCGACGGCGCCGCGGCCGTCGTCCTGGGGTCGGAGGCGCAGGCCCGCCGGCTCGGGGTGCCGCTGGTGCAGGTGGCCGGCTCGGCGGCGGCCACGGGGCAGTTCGGCGACCCGGCGGTGAGGATCCCGACCGTGTCGATGAACGCCGACCCGTCCGTGCAGCACACCAGCGAGGTCGGCGGAGCGGTGCGCGCCGCGCTGGCCGCCGCCGGGATGGGCACGGGCGACGTCGACGTGATCGAGCTGGCCGACAACACCGCCTGGCACGTGCTGGCCTGGCCGGAGCTGTTCGGCTTCCTCGAGCCGGGCCAGGCCGACTGGATGATCGAGCACGACGAGCTGGGCATCGAGGGCAAGCTGCCGATCAACCCGAGCGGCGGGTTCCTGTCCTTCGGGGAAGCGACGACCGCGCAGGGCGTGCTGCAGGTGTGCGAGCTGGTGTGGCAGCTGCGGCAGCAGGCGACGGGACGACAGGTGCCGGGCGCCCGGGTGGGGCTGTCGGCCGTGCTGGGGCTGGGGGCGAACGGCGCGTCGGTGGTCCTCAAGGCCTGACGGGTCGGCCGGCGTCGCCACAGGCGGCCGGGCGATCACGCCGCTCCCCGTCAGCGCCGCCGGGACACAGCAAGGCTGCCATCATCCAAGCGCGCTCCCGACACCGGGACCGTTCGCGCGCGTTCTCGCGTAGCGCGTGGCACCGCAGGCTGGGGCGTCCAGAACCGGTCTTCTGGACGTCAAGGGGGCGCGGCTGCTGAGCAAGCGTCCGCACATGCCGATGTGCGTCCTGGGAGGCCTCGCCCTTCGGGGAGCCGCCGTCGGCTGTCGGCCGCCTGCGGTCGGTCGGTCGTCAGCCGCAGCAAGCTCTTGCCCTGGTCGCCCTGCCGAAGGTCACAACGGTCACCGGCTGCGGCATCGGGGTCACAGCAATCCCGGGCAGTAGTGCGGAAGCAACGCTCGGACGAGCTGCTCACCTCGGGTGCTGACCGCGTCGAGGTCGTCCTGGGTCATCGCTCGAAAGTTGGTCGGGTAGTCGTTGACCCTGCTCAGCGGCACCAGGGCGGCTATGGGCATGGGCAACTTGCGGTCCTGCTGGCCGAGGTAGGCAAGGACAAACCCGTCGAGCTGCCCGGCGGCGCCTGCGGCGTGCAGGCTGCCGCGGCCGGCGTCCTGAGTCTTGCGGTAGGTGATGTCGAAGCTGCGCTTGAGCCGGAACGGGAGCAGCCGAGCCCCTGAGGTGCCCTTCTCCTGCCTGCCGGCGTCGCACGCGATGACGTAGTCGGTGCGGTAGACGTGCCGCGTGTGGTCCGGCCTGCGGGTGGGGTCGAGCACCGACAGCCCGAGATTGTCGTAGACGCCCCCATCGGTCAGGTGGACCTTGACGCGGCTGAGGTGCCCTTGCGTTCGAAGGCGTACGTCCGCTCGATCGCCGGCAGCAGGAGGGGGAACGCGGCGCTCGCCGCGACGGCCTCGGCCACGGTGACGGGGTCGGTGATGGTGCCGTGCTGGGAGCTGGAGCTGTTGAGGCTGCCGAAGCGGACGGCTCGGCTGGTGATGAGGTCGGTGGCGTTCAGGACCGTCGCGAGTTCAGGCCGGGTGGGGTCGCTGACCAGCCGGTCGCCGAAGAGGCGGGTCGCGAGGACGGCTCGGAGGGCGTCGGTGCGGTTGTGGGGCCTGTCGGCGCGGGCACCGGCTGGGAGGACCGACCCGGCGGCGCTGGCGGCGCTTCGCGCCAGGCCGGCTGGGCTCAGGACGCGTCGGGCGAGCGCGGCCTGGAGGCCCTCGCGGAGCAGGCGGGTCGTCGTGGCGTCGAACTCGCCGAAGTCGTCCGGTCCGTAGGCCCACAGCGCGGCGAGCAGGCTGCCGCCGCTGACGCCTGACACAACGGTGACCCTGTCGAGGACCCCCGTGTCGTGCAGGCCGCGCAGGCATCCGAGGCCGAACGCGGTGGCTCGGAAGCCGCCGCCGGAGAGCGTGAGGCCGACCGTGGGGGTGCTCACCACGGCGGCCTGAGCCGTGACCACCAGCGAGCGGGCCGCTCGGCGCTCGCCGCGGGACCCCACCCTCCGGCGTAGTAAACGCCGCGCGGCGCAGGCCCGGGCGGCGGAGGAGGAGTGTCCCGGTCGGTGCGTCGGACCAGCCGGGCGTAGACGTCGGGGAGCAGGCCCGCGCCGTCGTCGGCGGGCTGCAGCCAGTTCGTCCAGGCGTCGCCTTCGCCGCCGAAGATCATGATGAGGCAGCGGCTGGCGCCTCCGGTGACCGGGGTGACCAGGTTCGCGGTGCTCAGTTCGTCCGTGCGGCTCGGGAGCGCGGGTCCGTACGGGTGGGTGTGCCACATGCCGACGAAGCCCGTCGCGCCGTTCGTGCCGTGCCGGTGGTGATCGACGAGCGCCTGCGCGTCCTCGACGCCGTGCTCGAAGTAGACGTTGCTCAGCCGGCTGTCGGGCGTGGGCGGGGTAGCGACGTCGACGAACACGACTCCGGTGCCCTCGTCGATCTGACCCAGGAGCATCCCGCCGGTCTCGATGTCAGGGCCTCGCAGCCGCGCGCCGCGGCGGGCCTCCGCCCGCACTGTCGCCAGTGCCGTGGGGCTGAGCCTGACCGGCATGGTGCCGCTCGCTCCTGCGACGACGAGGTCGTTGGGCCAGCCGATCCAGTCGGCGCCGCCCGCCGCCCCGTCGAGCCGGACGATCGCTGCGGCCATCGGCCTCTTCGACTCCTCCGGTCCGCGTCCGGTGAGGGCGTCCAGGCCAGCCTGAGCAGGCCGGCGGCGAGCGCGGTGGCCTCAACCGCAGAGCCGACGAACGTGGGTGCCGAGCAGCCGGGCTCCGGGAGGAACTGCTCGGTTCGGGGTCGCGCCGGGTAGAAGTCCTCCGCGACGTCGGCGAGCGCTGCTGCGTGCGTGGTCCGGGCCGCGATGCCGAGCCTGCGAAGCCCGTCGTGGCCCCCGCCGCTAGCTCCGTTGCGGCTCACGACTACGACGCCGCGCCGGGCACGGTGCCCAACGATCATGGTCAGGACAGGCGGCCAGTCGTCCCTGCGCGGCCCGCGGGCGTGCTCCAGCGCGGCGCGGACCCGGTTGTCGGCCGTCGCGTCGACGATGAGGTCGAAGTCCGGGACGGGCTGGTCCGCCCGCAGATGTGCGGTGATCGCGTTCCGCACCTGCGGCGTCACGACGGCGCCGTGGCGCACCCGCCAGAGACGTTCGGCCAGCGCAGTGGCCTTCGCCTTGCCGATGTCGGCGTCGGAGTAGGGCTGCCGGACGAGGATGCCGGGGGTGACGGCTCCGTTGTCGACGACCGTCAGCGTCGCCCCTGCACGAACGCACGCTTCCGCGACGGGGGCGCCGAGCGCGCCGCAGCCCAGGACCAGGACGGTCTTGCCGTCGAGCCACGACGCCGCGCTGTCGCAGTCGCGGCGCACGGTGACCTCGGCCCGGTCCTCGAACAGCCGTGCCCAGGCCACCTCGGCGAAGCCGATCCAGTCCTCCCCGAGCTTGACGGCTCGCTCGCGGATTTCGTCGAACGCCTCGCTGCGGCCGGGCTTGAGGTCCCCGACGAGCTCGGCTACTTGCCCCCCGAGGCCGCTCATCCGCCACGCCACCAGGTGCGCCAGCCGGGGTCCTTCCTGGAGCCGCCGGGAGGGCGTGCCGACGAGCAGGTAGAGCGGCGCGCCGCCAGGTCCGTGCTCGGGCTCCTCGCCGCCCGAAGGCGACTCGACGCCGCGGTCCTTCGCCGTCTTGGCGTTGGCGTCGGCGGCTGCGGCCACGACTTCCAAAAGGTCCTTCTCGCTGACGCCGGAACGGCGCAGGCCGTCCGCCAGGGCCCTCGCCGTCTTCGGGTACTCGAAGCCGATCTCGGAGCTGACCAGGACTGCGGCGACCGCGACGTAGGGCCGGCCCTGGGCGTCCACCGGGCGGGCGTCCAGCGCCGCCTGGGCGCGGTAGACCTCGGGCCGGGTCCACCGTTCGACGTCCAGGCGGTCGCCGTCCTGGACGCACAGCCCGAGGAGCATCGTCATGTCGCGCTCTCGGCCGTCGGCCCACGGCACCAGGCCGCCTAGGTCCGCCCGGACGACTACCGCCCCGGCGCTGGCGGTGGTGTACGTCGCGGGCGGGTGCAGCGGCTGCCCGTCGGGATCGAGCTGGCCGAGGGCGGCCTTCTCCAGCCACTGACGGAGACGGTCGAGGAAGCCCCGCATCCCGTCGCCGGGGTCCCACTCGGTGGACGGGGCGGCGTACAGGCAGAGGCTGTACCCCCACTGGACATGGGGCTTGCCCGCCCAGCGGACGTGCCGGGCGTGCACGGCGGGGACGCTGTAGGGGAAGTCCTCGGAGACGAGGACCTCGAACCGCTCGCGGGGGCGTACCCGGATCCCTTCCGGCGCGTGGGGCAGCCCGGACAGGTCCAGCGACAGATCCAGACGGAGCCAACCGGAGTCGGGCACCCGTTCAGCGGAGACGAGTTCGATGGCGTCGGGGGCCACCGCGCAGAGGGCCTCGATCTGTTCGACCGCGAGCCGATGGCCGCGAGGCCACTGCGCGGAGATCACCGCTTCCCGAAGCCAACTGCCGACGTCGGCGCGGCGTCGTCCCCGCGGTCCGCCGCGACGGCGCGTCCGATCCTGTCCGCACCCGGCACGGCCTGGTCGCCGGACGCCCACCACCCCGGCGACGCCGCTGCCATGCGCTGGGCGTACTCGGCGGCCCTCGACGCGACGACGCCCAGCCGCCCGGGCTCGCCGGCGAAAGCCTTCCCGACGCTGCGCGCGGACGCCTCGACCAGGGCCGGCTCCAGCAGGTGCAGGCCCTCGTCGTCGACCTCGAACACGACAGGGCTGGGAGCGTCGGCCGACCCGTGCTCCATCGTGCACAGCACCGGGTCGTCGACGATCTCCTGGTACCGGTCCTGGGCCTTGAGGTGTGGCGGGTTGTCCCCGGTCTTGTCGGCGTCCCGGAACGGGTGGCTGCTGCTGACCACGCGAGCGCCGGGGCGGGCGTTCGCCTGCAGAGCGTCCAGGATGTCCTGCCGCGGCTTGTCGTCCTCGTAGACGGCGTGCTTGGAGCAGTGGTGCGGCGCGAGTAGAACGTCCCAGGCGAGCTGGTCGTCGTTCCCGTTGGCTGTGCTGACCTCGAAGATCTTGCCGATGGTCGCGGCCTTGAGGTCGCCGAAGAGCAGGAACTTGCCGGTGCCTGCGCCGTCAGCGATCGTCACCTGCATCGCCACGGATGTGTCGTTCCGCGCCTTGGCGCAGTCGTCCTTGAACGGGGCGTGGAGGAATGCCTCGAACTTGCCGGTGCAGTCGACGCCGTCGAGGGTCGTGATGGTGCTCCCGGGCCAGGCGAGGTACTTGTCGGGGAGCTCGTTGTACGCGTGCTCGTCGTGATTGGTGTCGTACCCGATGACGAGGATGCGGTCGCCGCTCTCGGCTCCTTCCTCCCCGGCGGCCAGAGTGGCGGCGATGCGCCGCTCGGCCTCCTGCCTGAAAGCCTCCGCCGGCGCGCTGAGCTCGACACCATCATCGAGGTACTCGCGCCAGAGCCGCGGCGTGACCCACAGCTCTCCGATGGCGACCTCCGAGAGGAGGTCCTCGAAGCCCCGGCAGTGGTCCACGTCCGCGTGCGTAAGCACGAACACCGCCAGGTACGGCATGCCGTCCGGGCCGGTCGGAGGAAGGCTCGCCGCGAGCTGGTCCACGACGGCGACGACCTTGCTGCCGTCCTTGTCCGCCTGAGCCTGGTCGTTCAGGTCGACCTGGACGACGATCTCCTCGTCCACGACGATTGTCGTGCTGTCGCCCGTGCCGACCGGCCAGAAGACGACACCGCGGGGCGTGAGGTGCTCGGTCATCAGTGGCTCCCTAGTCCAGTGTTCGAAGCGCGGTCGTTCCGCCACGGTAAGGGCGACGTCCGACACTTCCGTGCTCATCGCCGCGGTGCAGGCGGCTGTCCACGGATGTCGACGCTCCCTCGACTGCCGGCTCAGCGCGCCGCAGCATGAGCGTCGGTCGCCTCGCCGCCCCAGCTACGTCATTTGGGCCAAGACGGCCTCGCTCCGAGGGGGCGGGGTCCTGAGCCGCGGCGCCGGGAGGGCAGCACTGCGCTGTACAGCAACGCGCTCATCTGCCGCTGACCGCGCGTGCCGTCGTGCGGGCGCGCCGCTCAGGGCGGTCAGCGATGCGAGCAGAAGCGCCCCCTCTGTCCGCTTGACCGACCTGTGCAGTCCTCGGAGCGTTCTTCGTCCTCATGCCGAGGAGGAGGGGCCGCCTGATGCCCGAGGAGTTCCAACCCGTTCTGCACGACCCGTCGTCACTGGCCTCGGCCGGCTTCCTCGCCCGCTACCGCGAACTCACGGCGAGCGCGTACCGCAACGACCTGCGGTGCTTCTGGGCCTGGTGCCCGCAGCACGACGTGCAGCCCCTGAAGGCTCGCCGGGCGCGCCTGGAGCTGTACCTGCCCGACCTCCAGGACAAGGGCTACGCCGGCCGCCACGGTCAGTCGGCGTCTGTCGACCGTCGCGGGCCTGTTCCGCACCGCCGTCTTCGACCAGCTCGTCACCAGCAACCCCACCCTGGCCGTCACTCGGCCGAAGGTGCAGTGGGAGGGACAGTGGCGCACCGTGCTGCAGCCGCTGGAGTTCGCCGCCGCTCTGACAGCCGCCCGGCAGCACAGCGACGCTGCCCACGCGCTCGTCGCGCTGCTGGGCATGCTCGGGCTGCGTAACCGAGGCATGCCAGGCCCAGGTGACCGACCTGCAGTACAGCGGCGGCAAGCAGGTCCTCTGCGCGTGCTGGGCAAGGGCAGCAAGCCCGCCGAGATCCCGCTGCCCATCCCCGTCCTGCGCGCGGTGCATGCAGCCATAGCCGACCGACAGGTCGGACCGATCCTGCTGTCGCAGCGGCCAGACCGTGAAGCGCGCGCCGTGGCCCCGGCCCTACACCACCTCGTGGGACACGACTCCGCTTCCCACCGCGCCTGGTGCGGCAGGAGGTGCCAGGCGGAAGCCTCGTCACAGAGTTCGGCGGCGCAGGCGTCCTCGAGAGAGGTCGGCGAGGACACCCCCCGCGGGCGACATACCAAACGCGGCCACGCGGGCACTGGCAGTCAGGCGAGCAAGGAAGCTAGGCGCTACCTGATCATCCCTCGCGTCGCCCCAGCCGACTCAGATGATCTTGCGGACGCGGTGTCGGCTGTTGCGGTTCACGTGCTCCACCGGGCTGCCGATAGCGCTGCGGGCGATATCGGCCGCCTCGGCGCAGGTCCGGCACATCTCCCGAGGCTTGCCGCAGCGCCGCCATCCGCAGCGGAAGCACACCGGCACGAGTTCGATGAGCTGGCAGCGCCGGCAGGACGGCGTGGGCTCCAACGCCGTGGTGAACTCGGCGAGGCACCACGTGCACCGGAACCGGGCTTGCAGTGGCTGCCGAGCGGGCGTCTGGCGTACCCGCGCCTGCTGCTTGGCCAACACCTCGACCGCTCGGCGGCGCGCCTCCTCCTGCCGGCGCTGAGCGTCGAGGGTCTCGGGGTTGGCCACGGCCTGAACGATGCGGGCAACGGCACCGCGTGTGTCGGCAAGCACCGCGACGTTGGTCAGGCGCAACACCCGGAACCCGTACTCGTGCATCACATCGTCACGGCGTCGGTCTTCTGCGGCGCGGTCGTCGTGACTGTCGCCGTCGACCTCGATCACCAGGCGGGCCGCGGGACAGTAGAAGTCGGCGATGTACCGGCTGCCGATGACGTGCTGTGTCCACAGGACCACGCCTCCAGGGCGCCTGCGCAGCTCCTGCCACAGAACGGCCTCGGCTCGAGTGGGGTGGTGGCGCATGCCCTCAGCTCGCTCGCGCAGCGTCCGCTGCCACTCACTCGCCTGCACGCTCTCCCCCTACCGCCGCTGCAGGGCGATCGTGGCACGTGCTAGCGACGTTCCGAACGCCGTATCACAACCGAGCCGCGGCGACAGATCTCTCGGGCGCTGCCAGGGGTAGACGTGCAACGTCCAACCATGCCTACCGCCGTCCGCATCTGCCAGTGAACGAGCGGTAGCCAGCGTCGTCTCGTCGTCCCTTGACGCGCACCCGGCCGTCCGTAAGCG
>JALYMN010000335.1 GCA_030773675.1 Actinomycetota bacterium | reverse complement strand
GGGTGTGCACCCCGAGCGTCAGGCGGGACAGCGCCATGGCTGGCGCGAGCGGTGCGGTCCAGCGCGCGCCGAGCAGCGGCGCGAAGGCCAGCGCCGCAGCCGTCGTCGAGGCGGCGTGCGACGACGGGAAGCTCCAGTGACCGGCCCGGCTGTGCACCACGAGCCGCTCGTGCCGGGGGCGGGTGCGCCGCACGACGCGCTTGAGCACGACGCTCGCGGCGTGCGCCGTGAGCACGACGCCGGTGGCCTCCACCCACCGCGCCCGGCGTGGGCGGTCGACCGCGGCTCCGGCCGCGCCGAGGGCCAACCACGCCAGGGCGTGCTCGCCGGCTGCGCCGAGGACGCGCGACGCGGTGACCAGCGCCGGTCGACAGGTGGCCCGCTGGACCGCGAGGAGGGCGGCGACGTCGGCGCGCGCGCGCGGGACCTCGTCCGCGCGAGGAGGGCGGCCTGCCACCGCCGTGGACTGCCCAGTCGCCGGCGGGTCACGCTCGGGAGAGCAGGCGCGCGGGGAGCGACGACGTGTGCGGTGGTCGCGCCGAGCCGGCGCCCAGAGAGCGCACACGGCGAACGGCGAGCTGCGCCCCGCCGGCCGCACTCGGGCGGGAGTCGCCACTCCGCGCGCCGAGCTCGGCGTCCGAGCCGGTCCGCCGGGCCCTCCGCCACCGCTGCCCGTCCACCCGGACGGGTGGTGGCCGACGGAACGCGGGGCTCGCCGTGATCGTCGTCCATGGCGCCGGGCTCGCGCACGCGGTAGGACTGTCCTGCCGGCTGCGGCACAGACAGCCCGGCGGCGGGCCGCAGCGGTCCGTCCCCGCGAACGGAAGGGCCCTCATGGGTGTCTCGCTGAGCAAGGGTGGCAACGTCTCGCTGACCAAGGAGGCGCCGGGCCTCAAGGCGGTCGTGGTCGGCCTCGGCTGGGACGCGCGCAGCACCACCGGCACCGAGTTCGACCTCGACGCCTCGGCGATCATGCTGAGCGCACAGGGCAAGGTGGTCAGCGACAGCCACTTCATCTTCTTCAACAACACCAAGAGCCCGGACGGCACCGTCGAGCACACCGGCGACAACCTCACCGGTGAGGGCGAGGGCGACGACGAGCAGATCAAGGTCGACCTCGCCAACGTGCCGGCCGACTGCGACAAGGTCGTCTTCGCGGTGTCCATCTACGACGCCGAGAACCGCAACCAGAACTTCGGCCAGGTCCGCAACGCGTTCATCCGCGTGGTCAACCAGGCCGGCGGAGCGGAGATCACCCGGTACGACCTGTCGGAGGACGCTTCCACCGAGACCGCGATGGTCTTCGGCGAGCTCTACCGCAACGGGCCGGACTGGAAGTTCCGCGCCGTCGGGCAGGGCTACGCGGCCGGCCTGCGCGGCATCGCGCAGGACTTCGGCGTCAACGTCTAGTCCGGCTGACTGCGGCGGGACCCGGCCCGGGTCCCGCCGCTCGCCTGCCCGCCCCTCGAGCCTCCGGAGCACCTGATGGTCGACTACACCAAGCGCCCGAACCCCTCCCAGCCGTCCGAACCTGCGGCCTCCGGCGCCGCGCCCGTCAGCCTGTCCAAGGTGACCCTCACCAAAGCCGCGCCCTCGGTGTCACTGGCCAAGGGCGCCGGCGGGCGGATGCGGGTCAACCTGTCGTGGAACGCGCGCCCCGAGGGCACGGGCGGTGGTGGCTTCTTCAAGAAGCTCGCCGGCGGCAACCGCGGCATCGACCTCGACCTCGGCGCGCTGTTCGAGCTGAGCGACGGGCGCAAGGGCGTCGTCCAGGCCCTCGGGGGGGCCTTCGGCGCGCTGGACCGCCCTCCCTACGTCCAGCTCGACGGCGACGACCGCAAGGGCGGCGGGGGCGAGAACCTCACCATCAACCTGGACCGCCTCTCCGAGATCCGGCGCGTGCTCGTCTTCGCCTTCATCTACGAGGGCGTGCCCGCGTGGGACAAGGCGGACGGCGTCGTCACCCTCCATCCGCAGGGGGGCGCGCCGCTCGAGATCCGCCTCGACGAGCACTCCGGCACGCGCATGTGCGCGCTCGCCCTGCTCGAGAACGCGGGCGGCCGGCTGCAGGTGCGCCGGGAGGTGCGTTACATCGACGGCGCCCAGGACGCGCTCGACCGGGCGTACGGGTGGGGCATGGACTGGACCCCGGGCCGCAAGTAGAGCAGCACGCTCCACTCCGGCGCCGCCGCGCCGATCGGCATGTGGACACCTCCCCGTCGTGTGGACGACGGGGAGGTAACACCTGCGCTCGTGCATGCTGTCCGCCCCCCCGCCCGACCGGCCCGCTGGAGGTGCGCCGTGACGACGACCCTGGCCAAGGGGTCCAACACCGGGCTCGCCGACGCGGGCGTCCGCTCGGGGCGCGCCGTCGTGACGCTGTCCTGGCAGGGCGGCGCCGGGGCGCCCGACGCCGACTGCTCCGCCCTGCTGCTCGCGGCCGCGACCGGCAAGGTCCGCTCCGACGAGGACCTCGTCTTCTACAACCAGCCCAGCGGGGCCGGTGGCGCGGTGCAGCACCTCGGCAAGACGACGACCGGCGCCACGACGTCCGACAGCGTCCGGATCGACACCGCCCGCCTGCCCGCCGACGTCGACCGGGTCGTCGTCGCAGCGAGCGCGGACGGCGGCCCGTTCGGCCGGCTCTCGGCGCTGTCGGTCACCGTCGCGGACGCCGACGCGCCGGCGTCCCCCGCCGTCCGGTTCGACATCCCCGACGCGACCACCGAGACCGCGCTGGTGTTCGTCGAGCTGTACCAGCGCGGTGGGCAGTGGAAGGTCCGCGCCGTCGGCCAGGGCTACGACAGCGGCCTGGCCGGCCTCGCCACCGACTTCGGCGTCAGCGTCGACGACGAGCCGGCCGCCGCGGCCCCCGCCCCCGCCGCACCCCCGGTGTCGCTGGAGGAGCGGCGGATCGTCGATCTGCAGAAGAAGCTCAGCACGCAGGCCCCGGCGATGCTCAGCCTGGTCAAGACCGCCGGCGTGAGCCTGGAGAAGAAGGGCCTCGGCGAGCACACTGCCCGGGTCGCGATGGTCGTCGACATCTCCGCGTCGATGTCCGGGCTGTTCCGGCGCGGCGCCGTGCAGAAGCTCGCCGAGCGGGTGCTCGCGCTGTCGCTGCGCTTCGACGACGACGGCGCGGTCGACGTGTTCCTGTTCGGCCGCGACGCGCACGCCGCCCCGCCCATGACGCTCGAGAACAGCGCCACCTACCTCGACCGCGCGCTCAAGGCGTTCCCACTGGAGGGCGCGACGTCCTACGGGCAGGCCGTGCGGCTCGTGCGCGAGCACTACTTCGGCAGCGACGCGCCGCGCAGCACGCCGCTGCGCGAGCCGCTGCCGGTCTACGTCATGTTCCTGACCGACGGCGAGCCGACCGACCGGCGCGACGCCGAGGAGCAGATCCGCGCCGCGGCCTACGAGCCGCTGTTCTGGCAGTTCATGGGCATCGGCGGCCGCTTCCCGTTCCTCGAGAGGCTCGACGACCTCACCGGTCGGTACGTCGACAACGCCGACTTCTTCTCCGTCACGGCCGACGAGCTGCTCGGGCGCTCGCCGGTCCCCGACGACCGGCTGTTCGACCGGCTCATGCAGGAGTACCCGCAGTGGCTGCGGACGGCGCGCGCGCAGGGCCTGCTCGGGTGAGGCACTTCGACCACCTGCCGGAGGCGCAGCGCGAGGCGGTGTTCGCCGTCCCGCCGCAGCCGTTCTCGCAGACCTCGGGCCGGGAGGTGCTCGGCCTCGCGCTCGGCGCCACGCTCTACAGCCCCGGCACCCGGCCTGCGCTGGCCGCCGACGCGCGGCGGGCCGCCTCGGTCGGCACCACCAGCACCGTCTGGTGCCTGGAGGACGCCGTCCCGCACGAGGCGGTGCGCGCGGCCCAGGCCAACGTCGTGGAGCAACTGGTCCGGCTCGACGAGCAGACCACCGGCGACGGCGACGCGCCGCTGCTGTTCGTGCGGGTCCGCACGCCGGACCAGCTCGAGGAGGTCGCCGCCGACGCCGGGCCGGCCGTGCGCCGGCTGAGCGGGTTCGTGCTGCCCAAGTTCGGGCCGGGTGCCGCCGGCCAGGCCTGGTTCGCCGCGCTGCGGGCCGCCTCCGACCGGGCCGGGGTGCCGCTCTACGCCATGCCCGTGCTCGAGCACGAGGACCTCGCCTGGTCCGAGACCCGCCCCGCCCACCTCGCCGGGCTGCGCGAGCTCTTCGCGGCCGAGGCCGCGCACGTGCTCGCCGTGCGGGTCGGCGGCACCGACCTGTGCGGCCTGTTCGGGCTGCGCCGCGACAGCGACACGACGATCTGGGAGGTCGCCGTCGTGCGCGACGTCCTCGCCGACGTGGTCAACGCCTTCGGCCGCGGCGGACGGCACGTCGTCAGCGGCCCCGTGTGGGAGCACTTCGCCAGCCCCGAGCGGCTGTTCCGCAGCGCGCTGCGCGCCACGCCGTTCCAGCGCCGCGACGTCGCGCGCACCCGCGACCGGCTGGTCCGCGACGACGTCGACGTGCTGCTGCGCGAGGTGGTGCTCGACCGGGCGAACGGCCTCACCGGCAAGACCGTCATCCACCCCAGCCACGTGTCGGTGGTCAACGCGCTGCAGACCGTCAGCCGCGAGGAGTACGACGACGCCCTCACCGTGCTCGCCGGCCGCGGGGCCGGCGGGGTGGTGCGCAGCCCCGCGGGCGGGCGGATGAACGAGATCGGCCCGCACACGCTCTGGGCCGAGCAGGTCGCGGCCCGCGCGTCCGTCTACGGCGTCCTCGCCCACACCGACGGGGTGGTCGACCTGCTCGATGCCGGCTGGCGCGTGGCGCAGGAGGGCTACGGCCACTCCGAACTGCCGGCACCGAGCCGGTGACGGCCACCGCGACCGGCCTGGACCTCAGCTCCGTGGTCGAGGGCGGCCTCGGGCTCGCCTGGCAGGTCCACGCCTCGCCGTCCGGGCTCGGCGTGGCCGACCTGGCCGGGCTGGCGTTGCGCGACAACCCGCGCCGGGCCCAGCTCGTGGTGTCGCGCGTCCTGGCCAAGCACCTGCCGGTGCCCGGCGCCGTCGCGGAGGCCGCCGGCCACGCGCTCGGCCGCTCGGTCGCCCGGCTGCTCGGCGACGGCCCGCCACCCGTCGTCCTGGGCTACTGCGAGACCGCGACCGCGCTGGGCCAACTCGTCGCCGAGGCGTGCGCGGGGTCGGACTACGTGCACACGACCCGCCGGCCCGAGCCGGACGTCGCGGTGCTCGGCGGCTTCGAGGAGGAGCACAGCCACGCCACCTCGCACGTCCTGCAGCCGCGCCAACCCGCGCCGCTGTCCGACCGGCGGCGGCCGCTGGTGCTGGTCGACGACGAGCTCACGACCGGGACGACGGTCCTCAACACCGTCGCGGAGCTGCCGCCGCACGACCGGGTGGTCGTCGCCACCCTGCTCGACCTGCGCCCGCCCGTCGCGCGGCAGGCGTTCGCCGCGCGGGCGGCCGAGCGCGGCGTGCAGGTGCGGGTCGTCGCCTCCCTCGACGGCGCCCTGTGCGTGCC
>JALYMN010000334.1 GCA_030773675.1 Actinomycetota bacterium | reverse complement strand
GGTGTGGTCGGTCGCGGCGCCGCAGCAGGTCCAGGCGGCGCGACTGTCCGGAGCTGTCGCCGCGTTGCGTCGGCTGCTCGGCGAGAACCCGCTGCCCACCGTCACGTCGGCGGCGAAGCTGACCGGGCGGTGCGTGCGGGCGCTGCCGCTCCCGAGCCGGCCGATGGCGGCCGCGCAGGCCGGGCTGCCCCGCCCGGACGAGCCGCTGGCCGCGCTCTGGCACGACTGCACGGTCCTGCGCGAGCACCGCGGCGACGGACACCTCGCGGCGGTCGCCGTCGCCGGGCTGGTGTGGCCCGAACCGCACCTGCTGCAGAGCCAGGTCGACGTCCGGCAGCAGCAGTACCGGGGCTGGGACGACCAGAGCTGGCAGGACGCCGCCGAACGCGTTCGAGGCAAGGACCTGCACGAGGTCGAGGTGCTGACCGACCGGCTGGCTGCGCCGGCGTACAGCGCCCTGGACCCGGCGGAGAGCGTCGAGCTCGCGCAGGTCCTCGAGCCTCTGGCGCTGGCCGCCAGCGCCCAGCTGCCGTACCCGAACGCGATGGGAGTGCCCAGGCCTGAGCGCAAGGAGGGGCACGAGGACAGCGTCCGGTGACGATCGGTCTTCGGTACGACGACGCGATGGACCAGGTCGCAGAGGGCCGTCCCGCGGTGGGTGCACGAGCGGTCGGGGCGGCGGCGTGCCCGGCGCCCTGGCGTGACCGAGGTGCTTGCTGCCGTGCGGCGCGTCGCGGCCATCGGGTGCCCGAGCGCCGTCCGGTTCGCGGCTACCTGGCGCCAGGACGCCAGCACCCGCGGCATCCAGCACCGCGTCCTACGCCAGCTCCAACGGGGGCGCGTCACCCTCAGCACTCGCCGTCTTCTTGTCGATCGACCACCGGGCGAGTCGCTCGGCGACCTGCAGCGCGCCGCCGGCGACCTGCCCCGTGTCCTGCACGTGCCAGGCCTCCGCGAGCACGGCGCGGACGAGCCCCCACCCGGCCACGCGCTCCACGGGCATGTCCAGGCGCTGCGCCAGCAGCGGAAGCCGGTGACAGAGCAGTGCAGCGGGATCGGCGTTCCATGGGTTGATCAGGAGGGGCCCGACGTCGTAGCCCGGGTCGCCGACGACTCCGTGCGGGTCTATCGCGACCCACCCGCGATCCTCTGACCAGAGCAGGTTCCGCTGGTGCAGGTCCCCGTGCAGCACCCGGTCCTGGGCGGGCTCGCGCAGCAGCTGGTCCAGCACTCTGCGGGCAGTGTGCACGATGGCCGCGGGCAGCGGCTCGACCGCGTCCGGGTCGTCCAACGCCGTGCACTCCTGCCGCACAGTCGGAAGACCACAGCCCGGGAGCACCGGCGTCCAGAGCGCCAGCAGCGTCGCGGTGATCGCGGCCAGCGCCTCATCGTCCGGACGCGCGGCGGCCGGCGTGCCGGGCCAGACCCGCTCGAGGACCAGGACCTCACCCTCGACCCGCAGCAGACGTACGGCTGACGGCCCCAGCAGGCGCAGCGCTTCGACTTCCCGCCGCAACTCCGCCCGGCTCCGCGCGCGCTTGCGCCAGACCCGACGCTCGACCACGCGACGCACCGTAACGGGATCGGCGACCGGCACGGAGGTCGTACCCTGCCGCGGTGCGCTTCGATCTTGCTCAGGTGAACGTGTCGCGGCTGTTGGCGCCCCTGGACTCGCCGCTGCTCACCGAGTTCGTCGCGGCGTTGGACGAGGTCAACGCCGACGGGGACGCGGCCCCGGGGTTCCTGTGGCGGCTGCAGACGGAGGACGGCAACGCCACTGCGGTGCGCGCCTTCGGCTGGGACGTAGGCGACAGCCACGGCGTGATCGTGAACCTGACGACCTGGGCGTCGATCGACGCGCTCGCCGACTTCGTCCTCAGCGGCCGGCACCTGCAGGTGATGCGTCGGCGGCGGCAGTGGTTCCAGCGCGCGGTCGAGCCGATGACGGCGCTGTGGTGGGTGCCGTCGGGGCACCGCCCTTCGACCGACGAGGCGGAGGCGCGGGTGCGGCACCTGCGTGCGCACGGCCCGACCCTGGAGGCCTTCACCTTCCGCAACCCGTTCTCTGCGCCCGACCAGCCCGGCGGCACGCCGCGCCCCGACGACTGGCTCTGCCCGGCCTGACCCGGCCTGCGCCCGCCAGACGATCGTTCACCGGGACAGCACTGAGGGACAGCACTGGGGCGTCTGTCGGGCCGGCTTCCCGCGCTCGACCAAGCGAGCGGTCCTCGTGAGGATCGGCAGCGCCAGCAAGCCCGAGACACGCACCACCGCGCATCGAGGAGACCGCCCGCCTGCACGTCCACCGGGCTCACCTGGCCTCGGTCGTGACGTCGCGCGTCGCATGCGTGTGCCGCGGGTCGGTCTCATCGCCCTGGCTCCAGCCGAAGTGGTCGAGCGGCCCGTGGCCGGAGCCGAGTCGCCAGCGGGCGCCGCCCGCGACGGCTGCGGCAACGTAGGCCTTGGCCGACCCGAGGGCGTCCACCGTCTCCGCACCGCCGGCGAGCGCTGCCGTGATCGCCGAGGCGAAGGTGCACCCCGTGCCGTGGTCGTTGCGGGTGGCGACCCGCGGCGCGCGCAACTCGCTGAGGCGCGCGCCGTCCCAGACCACGTCGACGGCGTCGTCCCCGGCGTCCGCGACCGCGTGGCCGCCCTTCACGACCACGACCTGCGGGCCGAGCGCGCCGAGCGCCCGCGCTGCGTCGCGCTGCTCGGCCAGGGTGCCGATCGTCGCGCCGAGCAGCACCTCGGCCTCGGACAGGTTGGGCGTCAGCACGCGCGCGCGCGGCAGCAGCCGCGTGACGTAGCCCTGCTCGGCGTCCGGGTCGAGCAGGCGGGCGCCGCTGGAGGCGACCATCACCGGGTCGACCACCAGGGATGGCAGCCGCCCGGCGTCCGCCAGACCGGCGACGGCCTCCACCACGGCGGCCGTGGCCAGCATGCCGGTCTTGACCGCCCGCACCGGCAGGTCGGCGAGCACCGCCTCGATCTGGGCGACGACGAACGCGGGCGGCACCGGTAGGACGCCGTCGACGCCGCACGTGTTCTGCGCCGTGAGCGCGGTGAGCGCGCTGGCGCCGAACACGCCGAGCGCTGCGAAGGTCTTGAGGTCGGCCTGGACGCCGGCCCCGCCGCTGGAGTCCGAGCCGGCGACGGTGAGGGCGACGGGCGGGGTCACGACGGCACCTCCAGGGGCAGCCGGGCGAGCAGGTCGCGGACGACGGCGTCGGGCCGCTCGGCGCGCATCACGGCGCCCATGAC
>JALYMN010000333.1 GCA_030773675.1 Actinomycetota bacterium | reverse complement strand
GGCGGCGAGAACCAGCTGTTCTAGACCGTCCCCGGGTGACGGCCCCCGCCCGCACGCGCGTCGGCAACGCGCTGACCGACGCCGGCCTGCTGCGCCGCCCCGGCCTGCGCACCGAGGAGGAGAACCGCTCCGCCTCGTGGCTCGAGCTCTTCTTCGACCTCGCCTTCGTCCTCGTCGTCGCCGAGCTGGCGAGCGCCCTGGGCAAGGACCTCTCCCTGAAGGGGGTGCTCACCTTCGCCGCGCTGTTCGCCGTGACCTGGTGGACCTGGGCGTCGTCGACGCTCTACGCGAACCGCTTCGACACGGACGACCTGCCCTTCCGGGTCCTGAAGCTCCTGGGGATGCTGGCCGTCATCGGGTTCGCCGCGTCCGCCGCGGAGGCGACGACGAAGTACTCCGTGCCGTTCACCCTCTGCTACGTGGCCGCCCGGGTCGTGCTCTTCGCGCTGTACCTGCGCGCCTACCGCGCCGTGCACGACGCGCGGCCCACCGTCCGGCTCTACCTCGTCGGCGCGGGGGCGGGCGCGGTGCTCTGGCTCGCCTCGCTCGCCGTCCCGCCTCCCGTCCGCTACGGGCTGTGGGCCGCGGGGGTGCTCGTCGACCTGCTCCTGCCCTTCGCCGTCACCTTCGCCCGGGGCCCGGTGCCCCTGCACCTCGAGCATCTCCCGGAGCGGCTCGCGCTGTTCCTCATCCTCGTGCTCGGCGAGTCGATCGCCGCGGTGGCCCATGGGGTCCACGACGTCTCCTGGGGGCTCGAGGCGGTGGCGATCGGGATCGTCTCGTTCGTCCTCGCCGCGGCGCTGTGGTGGACCTGCTTCGACCTGGCCGGAGCGGCCGCCAAGAAGCTCCTCATCGAGCGAGGGGGCGCCGGGCGGCTGGCCACCGACGTGTACTTCTACGGGCACCTCTTCACCGCGCTCGGCCTGGCCGCGGTGGGCGTCGGCATCGAGCACGTGATCCTCGAGAGCACGGGGTCCTCGGAGACGACGGGGTGGACGCGCACCATCCTGTGCGGGGGCGTCGCGCTCTTCCTCATCGCCATCAGCGCCACGAACAGCGCCATGGCGAAGAGCTGGCGCAGCGGGTGGTGGTGGCCGATGACCGCCGCCGTCGTGGCGCTCGCTGACGCCCTGCTCGAGCTGCCCGCGCTCGCGGTCGTGGGCTCGCTGGCGGTGTTGGCCGTCGGCGTCGCGGTGACCGGCATCGTGCAGGAGAGCCGCGGGCGCATCGAGCTCGCCGAGCTCTAGGCGGGCGAGGCCGCGAGCGGGCTAGCCCCGGCCACCGCCCAGCACGAAGCCGCGCCGCTCGAGGTCGCCCAGGGCGTCCTCGAAGGCGGGGAAGTCGCGGCGGAGGAGCAGCTCTATGGGCCGGCCGGACGGGCCGCGCGCCCGCAACCAGCGGCGCAGCACCGGATCGCCCAGGCGCTCGCTGGCCTGGGCGGTGAGGTCGAGCAGGATGGGCAGCTCGGGCCGATGGGCGAGCTCGCCGAGCAGGACCGTGAGCGGGTCGACATCGAGCACGGCGCAGAGCTCGTCGTCGGAGAGCCCGAGCCGCTGCATGAGCACGACCGCCGGGGCGTCCACCTACGTGCGCGGCGGGCGCTTCTCCCCGGGCCAGGTCCCGGTCAGGCCGGCCCAGACCTTCGCGAGCCCGCGGTCCACGAGCACGCGGACCACCCGGAAGACCATCCCCTGGACCGCGGCGGCCAGGAGGAGCTTCGCCCAGTGGACGTCCCGGGTGGTGGCGTCCGGTGGCTCCTCGTCGGCGAACGCGCCCCACACCTGGCTGAAGACGGGACGGGCGACCACGATGCCGCTGAGGACCCCGAGGATGATGCCGATGGGCTTGTAGATCAGGCGCATGGGGGCGAACTACTATCGCAGGACCCCAGGGGAGAGGGAGGAGGAGCGATGGACGAAGCAGACGACCTGCTCCAGCGGGCGCTCATCGACGCGCAGGACGCTGCGGCCGTCGCCCTGCGCATCAGCGGCCTCGCCCTCGCCCACGCCCTCACCGTCATCTTCCACGGCCGGCGGGACCTCGGGACGATCCAGACCTACGTCGCGCATGGCGGACGGTCGGCCGGCGCCGCGATTGGCGCCGACGAGCTGCTGCGGGTCCCCTGCGACCTCGACCTGGGCGAGGCGGAGACGCGCGAGGAGGCGAAGGGCCTCTACGCCGAGCAGGCGCGGGCGCTGCGCGACGCGATCGTGGCCGCCGACACCGTGCTCGCCGTGTGGGCC
>JALYMN010000332.1 GCA_030773675.1 Actinomycetota bacterium | reverse complement strand
GGCCAGCTCGTCGGCCGCGTCGCCACGGCCGGCGTCCGGGGCGAGCTCGGCGGACTGCCCGGCGTCGGGGACGAGCCCGGGCTGGTCGGCGTCCGGTGCGAGCCCGGGCTGGTCGGCGTCCGGGGCGAGCCCGGGCTGATCAGCGTCCGGTGCGAGGACGGCGGGCTGCTCGTCGTCCAGGGGCGCGGGCGGGATCTCGCTGCCCGCGGGCTCGGCGAACAGCTCGTCCAGCTCGTCCTGCGGTGCGACCGTGGCGGCGCCGCTGCCACGCCCGCCGCGACGGCGGCGCCGCGGCCGCTCACCGGACTCCTCCGCCTGCGCGGCCGGGGTCGCGTCGGCCGGCTCCTCCTTGGGCTTGAGGGCTGCGGCGACCCGCTCGATACCCGACCCGCCGCCCGACGGCCGCCCGGTCGTCGGGGCGCCGGACACGTCCGTGCGGACGTGGACTCCGCGGCCGCCGCAGGACTCGCAGGTCTCGCTGAACGACTCGAGCAGGCCCTGCCCGACCCGCTTGCGGGTCATCTGCACGAGCCCGAGCGAGGTGACCTCGGCGACCTGGTGCTTGGTGCGGTCGCGTCCGAGGCACTCGACCAGCCGGCGCACGACGAGGTCGCGGTTGCTCTCCAGCACCATGTCGATGAAGTCGACGACGATGATGCCGCCGAGGTCGCGCAGCCGGAGCTGGCGGGCGATCTCCTCGGCCGCCTCGAGATTGTTGCGGGTGACGGTCTCCTCGAGGTTGCCGCCCTTGCCGACGTACTTGCCGGTGTTGACGTCGATGACGACCATCGCCTCGGTGCGGTCGATGACGAGCGACCCGCCCGAGGGCAGGTAGACCTTGCGGTCGAGCGCCTTGAGCAGCTGCTCGTCGATGCGGTGCTCGGCGAACACGTCGCGGTCGGACGTGTGGCGCGACAGTCGCGGCCCGAGGTCGGGGGCGACGAACTCGACGTAGTCGCGGATGGTGTCCCAGGCGCCGTCGCCCTGGACGACGAGCGAGGCGAAGTCCTCGTTGAACACGTCGCGCACGACCCGGATGACGAGGTCGGGCTCGCCGTGCAGCAGGACGGGCGCGCCGCCCTTGTTCGCCTTCTCCTGGATGACCTCCCACTGCGCCTGCAGCCGGCGGACGTCGGCGGCGATCTCCTCCTCCGACGCGCCCTCCGCGGCGGTGCGGATGATCACGCCGGCATCGTCCGGCACGAGCTTCTTGAGGATGCTCTTGAGCCGGCTCCGCTCGTTCTCCGGCAGCTTGCGGCTGATGCCGGTCATCGAGCCCTCGGGCACGTAGACGAGGTAGCGCCCCGGCAGGCTGACCTGGCTGGTGAGGCGGGCGCCCTTGTGGCCGATCGGGTCCTTGCTGACCTGGACCAGCACCTCCTGGCCCGATTTGAGCACCTGCTCGATCTTCTTGGTGCCGCTGCCGCTGAAGTCGACCTCGCCGGCGTACAGGACGCCGTTGCGGCCCTTGCCGATGTCGACGAACGCCGCCTCCATGGACGGCAGGACGTTCTGCACCCGGCCGAGGTAGACGTTGCCGGCGTACGACTGCGCGCTCGCGCGCGTGACGTAGTGCTCCACGAGCACCCCGTCCTCGAGCACCGCGATCTGCGTGCGCTCGCCCTGCTGGCGCACGACCATCGTCCGGTCGACCGCCTCGCGGCGGGCCAGGAACTCCGCCTCGGTGAGCACGGGCGGGCGACGCCGGCCCGAGTCGCGGCCCTCCTGCCGCCGCGCCCGCTTGGCGGCCATGCGGGTGGAGCCGGTGATGCCGCGCACGCCGTCCTCGTCGGCGGCGCTCGCTCCGCGGACCCGCGCCGCGCGCGGCTCGCGGACGTGGACCACCGTGGGGACCTCGTCGACGACGTCGTCCGGCGCGAGCCCAGCGCTCCCCCGGCGACGACGGCGCCGCCGCCGACGGGTCCCGGACGGCCCGGACGCGCTGTCGGCGTCCTCCTCGGCGCCCTCGTCGTCGGTGTCCTCGTCCGCGTCGGCGTCGGTCGGCTCGTCGGGGTCGCCCGCCGTCTCCGCGCCCTCGTCGGTCGGCTCCGTCCCGTCGGCGTCCTCTCGGCGGGCGCCCCGTCCGCGCCGCCCGCGGCGCCGGCGACGGGGCCGGGACTCGTCGGACGGGTCCTCGGCGCCCGTCTCGTCGTCGGCGCCCGTCTCGTCATCGGCGCCCGTCTCGTCGTCGCCCGCCTCGTCGACCGGCTCCGCGTCGACTGGAGCGGGAGCGGCCGCGACGTCGACGGCGTCAGCCGTGGGCGCGTCGCCGGTCGGGGGGGTGTCGTCCTCGGCCGGCTCCGGAGCGAGCAGGGTCGGGATGAGCGCGGACGGCGGGAGCGCTCCGGCCGTCCCGGTGCGACGACGGCGCCGGGGCGCCGCCTCGGCCGGCGCCGTCGGCTCGGGCGCAGCGTCGTCCAGCGGCAGCACGGGGGCCTGGAACGTGACGACCGCGGGAGCGCGGCGCCGGCGACGGGGCCGGGACTCGTCGGACGGGTCCTCGGCG
>JALYMN010000331.1 GCA_030773675.1 Actinomycetota bacterium | reverse complement strand
GGCAAGCGCTACAAGGCCTGCCACGGCCGCGGTGCCGGTGACCAGGCCTTCGTCACGCGGCCGTTCGCGGGGCTGCCGGGCGAGACGGAGTGGGTGGCGCTGCGCGAGGTCGTCCCCGCCGCGACGGCGCCGCTCACGGTCCGCGGCGCGGAGGACCGCGCGGTGCTGCTCGCCACCGTGCTGCCGCTGGCCTGGCCGGCGATGGTCCGCGCCGACGGCACGGTGTTCCTCGGGCTGCAGGTGCAGGGACGCGGCGGCGATGTGAGCCGCGACCTCGCTGCCGCGCTTGAGCAGGCGCTCGTCGCCGCCCCCGGCAGCAGCGTCACGCCCGTCGGGCTGCCCGGCCCGGGACCGCGCCTGCAGGACCTGCTCGTCGACGCGCCGCTCGAGGTCACGCTGCACCCCGGCTTCGGCTTCTGGGTCGAGGGCGTGCCCGACCCGAGCGGCGAGGTGCGCGCGTCGCTGGAGCGGGCGGACGCCAGCGTCGTCCCGACCGAGCGGCTGGACGGCGTGCCGGCGGCGTACTGGTGCCGGATGGGCGAGCGCGAGCACCTGCGCTGGGTGCTGCCGGACGACGAGGAGCCGCTGCTCGACGCGCTGGCCCGCCTCGCCGTCGCCGACGGCCTCGGGCTCGGCGGCGACGCGCGCTACATCGGCTGCTTCCGCGCGCACGGGCTGCTCGTACCGGTCTGGGACCTGCCCGGGGGGACGGGGGCGGCGCCGCTGGAGGAGCCGGTGCAGACGCTGCGCGCCCGGCTGGACGACGCGCTCGCCGCCCCGCGACCGCTGACCGCGGAGGAACGGCGCGCCCGGTCCGGGCTGCTCAGCCGCCAGCTCACCCTGCGGTAGCGCTTACCCGGGCAGGTCGTCGCGCAGCACCGGGCAGCTCATGCAGCGCGGCCCGCCGCGACCGCTGCCGAGCTCGCTGCCGGCGATCCGCACCACCTCGACGCCGGCCTTCTCGAGCCGGTCGTTGGTCTCGGTGTTGCGCTCGTACGCGACGACGAGCCCGGGCGCGACGGCAAGGGTGTTGTTGCCGTCGTCCCACTGCTCGCGCTCGGCGGTGACCGGGTCCAGGCCGGTGTCGACCACGTGCAGCCGGTCGATCCGCATCGCGGCCGCGGCGACCTCGAGGAACGGCGCGGGGTCGCCGCAGCGCACGCCCTCGTCGCCGTCCGGGGTGACGGGGTAGGCGACCAGCGTGTCGGCGACCGCCGGGAACATGACGACCGTGTCGGCCGAGACCATCGTGCAGACGGTGTCGAGGTGCATCGTCGCCCGCTCCTGGGCGATGGGGACGGCGAGCACGGCGCTCGCCACGCCGCTGGCGAAGGCGCGCAGCGCGAACGCCTCCACGCCGGCGGGCGTGGTCCGCTGGCCGACGCCGACCGCGACGACGCCGGGCGCGAGCAGCAGCACGTCGCCCCCCTCGAACCAGGCCTCGGCCCGGCCGCCGCCGTACAGCAGTGGCGTGCCGGCGAAGCGCGGGTGGTGCCGGTAGACCGCACCGGTCAGCGTCGTCTCGCGCTGCCGGGCCGTCATCGACGGGCTCGTGACCGCGACGCGGTCGTCCACCCACACCGACGAGTCGCGGGTGAACAGCAGGTTGGGCAGCGGCTTGACGACGAACTCGTGCGCGCCGGCGAGCCGGGCGACGACCCCCTCGGCCCGCGTGCGGGGCAGCTCGTCGTGCGTGAGGCCGGCCTGCAGCACCCGGGCGAGGTCGGACGACGGCAGGTCGAGCAGCCAGGTGTGCAGCACGGCGGCGAGCGCCGGGCCGACGACCGTCGGCGCCACCGCGGCGTCGACGACCTCGGCGCGCGCCTCGGGCAGCTCGAGCGTCTCGACGAGCAGGTCGGTGAGGTAGAGCACCTCGACGCCGCGGTCGCGCAGGGCTGCGGCGAACGCGTCGTGCTCGTCCTGCGCCCGGGCCACCCAGGGCAGCCCGTCGAACAGCAGGTCGGCGTTGTTGCGCGGTGTGAGCCGCGACAGCTCCGGCCCGGGGCGGTGCAGCAGCACCGTGCGCAGCCGCCCGACCTCGCTGGTCACCCGCGCCGGTGCTACCACGGACGGAGCCTACGGAAGCCGGGACGGTCAGGCGGCCTGCCGCTCGCCGACGAGGTCCTGCCGGACCGCCTCGAAGAAGCGCAGGTTCAGCGTCGAGCGCCACCAGGCGCCCTTGACGATGCGCGGGCCCCAGGCCGGCTTGTCGGCGACGGTCGGCACGACCGCCTTGTCCATCCAGTCGCGGCCGTGGACCGGGTCGACCTCGGCGTGCTCGACGTAGAAGGGGTAGGCGTCGGCCGGCGCGCCGAGCCGGTCCAGCCCCTGCAGCACCAGCCGGCAGCGCGGGCCCGCCTGCAGCTCCAGCAGGCCCAGCGCGCCGAGCATCTCCGGCTGCAGCCAGCGGTTGGTGGCGAGCAGGCCGCCCATGGCGTTGCGCTCGAGCGCCTCCACCGGCAGCTGCTCGCGCGGGACGTGCGGCATGCGGATCGCCGCCGCGAGCCGCTGGTGCAGCACCGTGTGGACGCCGTCCGGATCGCCCTGGCCCATCTCGTCCCAGTAGTTCTTGCCGAGCTCGAGCTTCGCGCTGCCGGACAGCCCGATCTGGCAGAACGCGACGAGGTCGTCGAAGCCGCCGTCCGGGCCGCCTTCCAGGGCGAGGAAGTCGACCAGCTCCTGCCAGCTCGCCTCCTTGGCCAGCCAGCGGTACGTCGCCGGCAGCCGGTCCTTGGCCGCCACCGCTCGCATGGCCGACACGACGCGCTCCACGGTGTCGGCCTCGGAGAGCTGTCCGGCGCTCTGCCAGTCGCGCTCGAGCTCGGCGAGCCAGGCGGTCTCGAGCCGCTCCTTGATGTCGGCGAGAACGGGGGAGCCCTGGAAGCGGACCCGCGGGCCCACCTCGTCCACGGGCGCGGTGTGCAGGTCGTAGAGGGTCAGCAGGACGAGGAAGCGGTCGCGGCGGTCGACCGCCTCTGCGCCGCGCAGGACGTCGAGCGCGGCGGACCCGCGCCGGACGGCGGCGTCCAGCGCGACGTCGATCGCCGCGGCGAGCGGGCGCGTCAGGTCAGGAGCGCCCCCGGCGAGCGGCGAGGGGGCGGCGGTCAGGGTGGACGACAGGGGCGGGGTCATGGCGTGCGGTCCTCCGGGAGGTCGAGCAGCGCAGGACCCCTGCCCGAGGTCAGGGTCGTGTAACGCGTAGGTTCCGCCACATGACGACGAGCAGCGCGGGCGACGCCGGTCACGCAGGCGGCCTGCTGGACGGCAAGGCGGCCATCGTCACCGGCGCGGGCCGCGGCATCGGGCGGGGCGAGGCGCTCGAGCTGGCCCGCGAGGGCGCGGCGGTAGTCGTGGGCGAGGTCGACGAGCAGGCCGGGCAGGCGGTGGTCGAGGAGATCCGCGCGGCGGGCGGCGCGGCGGTGCTGCACCTCGGCGACTGCTCCGAGGTCGAGCACGCCCAGTCCATCGTGCGGACGGCGCTCGAGGAGTTCGGCAGGCTGGACGCGCTCGTCAACAACGCCGGCATCCTGCGCGACCGCACGCTGGTGAAGATGACGCCCGACGAGTGGGACGCGGTCATCAAGGTCCACCTGCGCGGCCACTACGCGCCGACGCACGCGGCGGCCAACCACTGGCGCGAGGCCGGCAAGCCCGGTCGCGTCGTCTGCACCGCGAGCACCAGCGGCATCCTCGGCAACTTCGGGCAGTCCAACTACGGCGCGGCCAAGGCCGGCATCGCCGCCTTCGCGCAGATCGTCGCCATGGAGAACTGGAAGCACGGCATCACGGTCAACGCGATCTGCCCGGCCGCGCGCACCCGCATGACCGAGGGCGCGTACGGCGAGCGGCTCGGTGGCGGTGCCGACCAGGGGTTCGACTTCTGGCACCCGGACAACGTGGCGCCGTTCGTGGCCTTCCTCTGCAGCGACGCGAGCGCGCACATCAGTGGCAAGGTCTTCGGCGTCCAGGGCGACGCGGTCGAGCTCTACCGGCCGTTCACCAGCGAGGCGGCCATCGAGAACGGTCAGCGGCGCTGGTCGCCGTCCGACTTCTCGACGCGGGTGCAGGAGCTGTTCGACGCGACCGGGATCGTCCCGGAGGCCGAGAACGGCATGCGCCGGCTGCGCTACTCGATGACTGACCGGGGCTGAGGCGTCCAGCCGGACGCGCCGTGTCGACGACTCGCGGCAGGGGCAGTAAGGCGGTTGTCACGGTGCAGCCACCCCCGCCCTCGGGCAGGTGGCCAGTCAGCACCACGACCACACCGACCGGGAGGATCCCCCCTGATGATCACGCTTGACCAGGCACGCACCCTGCAGGGCAAGACCCTCTACGGCCCGGGCCACGAGAAGCTCGGCACCATCGACACCTTGTACGCCGACCGCGACGGCGGCGAGCCCACGTTCGCCACCGTGCACACCGGCCTGTTCGGCACCAAGACGCACTTCGTGCCGCTGGCGCAGGCCGAGCTCATGGACGACCACGTCATGGTCCCCTACGCCAAGGACCAGGTGAACGCGGCGCCGAACATCGACACCGACGCGGAGCTGTCGCCCGAGGAGGAGGAGCAGCTCTACAGCCACTACGGCCTCGCCGGCGGCACGGGCGCGACGGGCACCACGGGCACCGGCACGGGCGACATGCGCAACGTGGATGAGGACGCGCTGCGCGGTGGCACGACCACCGGGACGGCGACGGCGGGCACGACCGCTGGCATGACCGACCGCGACCGCGACGGCGTGCCGGACCGCCTCGAGGGCCGCACCAACGAGCACGGCACCGTCGGCCACGACACCAGCGGCCCGACGACGGACGACGCCATGACCCGCTCGGAGGAGCACCTCCAGGTCGGCACGCAGCGCGTCGAGACCGGCCGCGCCCGGCTGCGCAAGTTCATCACCACCGAGACGCAGACCGAGACGGTCCCGGTCAGCCACGAGGAGGTCCGGATCGAGCGCGAGCCGATCACGGACGCCAACGCCGGCAAGGCCTACGACGGGCCGGCCCTGTCGGAGGAGGAGCACGAGGTCACGCTCACCGCCGAGAAGCCGATGGTGAACAAGGAGACCGTTCCGGTCGAGCGCGTGCGCCTCGACACCGAGACCGTCACCGAGCAGGCCACGGTGAACGAGGAGGTCCGAAAGGAGCAGATCGAGGCGGACGGCGTCTACCCCGAGGGCACCCGCGCGAGCGACCAGAGCAGGACGGACCAGAACCTCTAACCGCCACGCCCGACGGGCCCGCTCCCAGCCGGGGGCGGGCCTGTCGCCGTGTCCGGGGGTCCTGCCGTGTCCGGCGGTCCTGCCGCGGCGGAGGGCGTCGCCTCGGCGCGCAGCCGGGCCGCGGCCGCGTGCGCGTCGATCAGCACCTGTTTGGCCGGCCGTCCCAGGGCGGCCGCCGCGGCGGCGACGTCCTCCCACTCCGGCATGACGTTGACGACGGTGCCGTCCAGCCGGCCGAGCTTGACCCGCACCCGCCGGCCGCCCACCTCGACCACCTCCTCGGCGCGCTCGAGGACGCTGCGCCCCACCGGCAGCTCGCGCAGGCCGAGCGTGCTCGTCTCGCGGAACACCACGCGGCGCACCGCGTCCGCCGCCTGCGCCGAGCACACCGCCGACAGCACGTGCGCCGGGCGGCCCTTCTTCATGAGCACCGGCGTGAGCCAGGCGTCGTGCGCACCGGCGTCCAGCAGGGCGGCGAGGACGCCGGGCCACAGCCGCGGGTCGAGGTCGTCGACGTTGGTCTCGAGCAGCAGCGCCCCGCCGGACGGCGCACTCCCGGCGCGGCCGAGGGGGTCGCCGAGCACCAGGCGGAGCACGTTGGCGGTCTCGGCGAGGTCGCGCCCGCCGGCCCCGACGCCGGTGCGCCGCAGCGTCATGGGCGGTAGCGGCGTCCACTCGTCGACGAGCTCGGCGAGCAGCGCCGCGCCGGTCGGGGTCGTGCTCTCG
>JALYMN010000330.1 GCA_030773675.1 Actinomycetota bacterium | reverse complement strand
GGCCTCTGCCGCGGCGTCGGCGGCTGCTGCCGCGCGTCCCGGCGCCGCCGCCCGCGCTCCTACGGCCCGGGCCGGGCAGCTCGACGTCAAGACGATGCCGCGCTCCCGCCCGCTCACGCTGTCGGTCCCGTCGATCGGGGTGCGGGACAGCGCGCTGATCGACCTCGGCAAGGAGGCCGACGGCAGCCTCGAGGTCCCGGAGGACTACGGCCAGGCCGGCTGGTTCTCCCCCGGACCGGCCCCCGGCCAGTTCGGCCCTGCCGTCATCGCCGGCCACGTCGACAGCAAGGACGGCCCGGGCATATTCTACCGGCTGGGCGAGCTCCGGCCGGGAGCGACCGTCACCGTCACGCGCGCCGATGGCAGCACCGCGCGCTTCCAGGTCGACAAGGTCGAGCGCTACCCGAAGGACCGTTTCCCCACCGTCGCCGTGTACGGCGACACCACCCACCGCGCCGAGCTCCGCCTCATCACCTGCGGCGGCGAGTTCGACCGGTCCACCGGCCACTACGTCGACAACGTTGTGGCATACGCCCACCTGCTCTGACCGGCCACCCCCGTGGCGGTCGTCCCCGGAGGTCCCCGTCATGCACCCGCGCCCGGTCCGTGCCCACCTGCTGGTCCCCCTGGCAGCCGTCGTCCTGCTCACGACGGCGTGCTCCGGGGGCGGGACGACGCCGACGGCCGGCGCGCCGTCCGCGTCGGGCTCGCAGGCTCCCTCCGCCGGCGAGGGGCCGTCGACCGCCGCTCCGTTGGCGGCTCCCTCCGCCGGACCGACGTCTGCTGCACCCGCGCCCGCCCCGACGATCACGATCGCCGGCTTCGACTACGACGTCCCGGCGTCCGTCGAGGCGGGCGCGCAGGTGCAGGTGGTGAACGAGGACGCGGAGGCGCACACCGTGACGTTGCGCGGGGGCGGCGCGTCTCTCGTCGTCCAGGCCGGGTCGACGGCGACGCTGACCGCGCCGTCCCGGGCGGGCAGCTGGGAGATCGTCTGCGACTTCCACGCAGGCATGACCGCCACGCTCGTCGTCGCGTGACGCGGAGCAGGTCCCGGGGCATGACTCCACTGCCGCCCCTGCCCCGATCTGTAGCCGCGAGCCCTCACCGGCCGCGTCGAGCAGCGACCTCATCGCTCGGCAGGTCCTCACCGCCCTCGCCGACCACGAGGTGACGCGCGAGGTGGTGCACGTCGTCGACGGCTCCCTGATCCGGGCGCAGGGCGCGCCCGGCTGGAACGAAGCTCAGCACCGTCCTCCGGCGGGGCCGTCTGCTCGCGAGGGCGCAACGACCTCCCCCCGCTCCAGGGCCAGGCCCTCCCGCCGCGCGACGGCCCAGGTCAGCGGTGGGTCGACGATGGTGCCGCTCTCGGTCGCCGTCGACAGCAGGTCGAGCGCCTCCGTGATGACGCGCCGCTGCAGCGCGCGGTGGAAGGGCACGCCGAAGTGGTGGCCCATCCGGAAGGGCACGAACACGGCGCGGGGCGGCTTCACGTGCTCGGTGACGTCGCGCGCGACGCTCACCGACACTGTCGGGATGCCGCGCCGCTCGATCGCCCGCTGAACCAGTCCGACCGACTGGTGGCAGATCGGTCAAGCGGCGGACAGCAGCGCCAGGTCCGCTCCCTGGTCCTGCACCGCCCGGGCGAGGTCGTCGGCCAGAGTCCGCTCCAGCAGGTCTGGGTCCATGTTGTAGCCGAGGAAGGAGAAGAAGTTCGGGGCGAGCTCGCCCACCACCCCCTCGTCGCGCAGCTCCTGGAGCCGCTCGACCGGAAAGATGACGTTGAGGTCGCGGTGCGCGCCGTCGGTGGGGTACTTGAGCTGGTGGATCTCCAGGTCGGCGGGCGTGCTGCTGGAGGGCACCTCCCGATAGCTGTAGTCGCCGACGGGGTGGACCACGTCGAAGGGCAGGGTCCCCTTGGGCTGCACCCCGGCGGTGCTCAGGAAGGTCAGCCGCGCCTCCCTCAGCGGGCGCCGCAGCGGCGCGAGAGGGACGAAGTCCCCCTTCGTGATCATCGAGCCGGGGTAGCGCGCGTTCACGGTCTCCCACAGCCCGGGGCGCAGCTGGCCATGCTCAAGGGTCAGCTCAGAGGTCGGCTCAGAGGTCGTCCCGGAGGTCGGTTCAGAGGTCGCCGTCATGGATCCACTTCCCCGTTGCGCGCACCAGCGTGAAGTGCAGTGAGAAGAACAGGTGCGCCAGCGTTGCCGCGTCCTTGGTCTGCACGGTGTCGTGCACGAACTCCCGGTCCACCTCGGGCAGGTCCAGCAGGACCGTCAGAGCTTGCACCCACGCCTTGTCGATCTCCTTGCGGCCGGCGTCCTCGTTGCCGTCCCCGAGGTGCAGCCGCACGTAGCGGAGGAGCGTCTGGCTGTCGCCGGCGGCCAGCGCCGCCTTCAGGTGCGGGAGGGACACGGCTGCGACCGTACGGCACCCTGCTGCGCCGTCGGAGTCATGATCGCGCGGGGCACACCGCGGTCCTAGGCACGCGCGATCCAGGTGCCCTCGACCCTGATCGCGATCCGGGGCAGCGACTCCTGGGCCGGCCCGCGGACGACGGACCCGTCCCTGACGTCGAACCGGCTGCCGTGGCAGGGGCAGTCGATCGTCTCCGGGCCGACGTCCCCGACGAGACAGCCCTGGTGCGTGCACACCGCCGAGAAGGCGTGGAACTCGCCCCGGACCGGCTGGGTCACGACCACGCGGCGCTCGGGCAGCACGGTCCCGCCGGCGACCGGCACGTCCGCGGTGGCGCCGAGGAGGCGCCCGCGTGTCGGATCGTCCGGCTCCTCACCGCCGCAGCCCGCGACAGCCGTCACGGTCAGCAGGCTCGCACCTGACAGCAGCGTGCGGCGGCTGAGCGCGGGTGCCGGGTCCTGGTCGTGCACGCGCGCCTCCTGCGGAGTCCGGGTCACGGGGAGTGTGCGGGGGCGGCGGTGTCAGGCGGACACGAACAGGCCGGTGGCGTACATGACCAGGACACCGCCGGCGACGCCACCGAGCGCGACCGGGTCGAGAGCGCCGCCCGCGCGCTCCCGCACCGTCGGGACGATCTGTCCGACCACCTGGACGATCGCGCCGACGCCGACGCCGAGCAGGAAGGCGGAGAGCTCGGCGTTGTTGACCGTCCCGCCGAGCAGCGCCCCGACGACGGCCGGCGCGCCGGCGAGCAGACCGAGCGCGAGGAGGTGCGGCAGAGGCGCCCGGGAGCCGGTGAGCGGCGCGACGACGGCGATGCCCTCGGTGGTGTTGTGCAGCGCGAACCCGACGACCAGGGCCGCCCCGAGGGCCAGCTCGCCGACGGCGTACGCCGACCCGATGGCGAGCCCCTCGCCGAGGTTGTGCAGCCCGATGCCGGCCGCGACGAGGCCGGCCAGGCGCAGGCCCCCCGCCCCGTTGCCCGGGCCGGCGTCCGGCTGCCGCTGGCTGCGCACCCAGCGGTCGAGGGCGGTGAGCAGGAGGAAGGCGAGCGCCGCTCCCAGCACGACCAGGGTGGCGCCGCCGAACGGACCGCCGCTGTCCTGGGCGAGCTCGACCCCCTCGGCGAAGCCGTCCACCGCGAGGAAGGCGAGCAGCCCGACGGTGAGCGCCAGCAGGCCGCGGACGGCCGCGGGTCCGGCCCGGCGCAGCAGCGGCAGCAGCAGCATGCCGAGCAGCACCGGCAGGATCCCGACGTAGGCCCCGAGCAGCGCCATCAGCCCGAGGAACTCCGGCCCCGCCCGCGGGGTGGCGACCGCCGCGGGGATCTCATGCTCGAGGACCGCGCCGCTGGAGGTGACCAGGGAGACGAGGTAGGGCTGGCCGTCCTGCCACGGGTAGTCCAGGCGCAGCGTGTCGGTCCGCAGCCGCCCGACCGGCCCGTCCGCGCCGTCGACGTGCACATAGGCGTCGTTGACGAACACCTGGGCGACCTGCACCGGGTCCGGACCGGGATTGCGGACCGTCAGCTCGATGAGGCCGGGGCTGAGCACGGTGCGCTCGACTGCCAGGCTCTCGACCGGTGGCCCGGTGCGTTCCGGCAGGGTCGGGCCGGCCAGCGCCGCCAGTCCGGCCAGGGCTCCGCCCACAAGGACCAGCGCGGCCAGGCCGAGCAGCCAGGTCGGCAGGCGTGTCGCCGCCGGCGCGGCCACCCGCTCGGTGGTCACTCGACCACCTCGAACATGCCCATCCACCCCAGGTCAGCGAACTCGGTCTTGTGAGCGTGGAACATGAACTTTCCGGGGTGGCGGAAGCGGACCTCGCAGATCCCGCGCTGCCCCTGCCCCAGCACGACGGTGTCGGTGAACTCGCTCGGCTCGAGCCGGGTCCCGGTCGGGTAGTAGTCGAAGAAGTTCCCGTGCAGGTGGAAGCTGTTGATCGGGTCGTACTCGAGGATGTTGACCAGGTAGATCCGCACCAGCTCGTTGCGTGCCACCCGGATCGGTTCGTCCATGTAGTGGAACGGGATGCCGTTCACGGCGTACAGCTGGTTGCCCTCGCCGTCGAACGTGGTGTTGTAGCCGTGCATCACCATGATCATCTCGTCCGCCGGGGGGCGTCCCTGCTTCGGGTCGATGATGAACGTGCCGTACATCCCGCGGGCAATGTGCTCGGCCAGCGGGCTGACGTGGCAGTGGTAGAGGTGCAGACCGAACGGCTCTGCGTCGAACTCGTAGGTCACCGTCTCGCCCGGCGGGATGACGCCGGGCCCGACTCCCGGCACGCCGTCCATCTCGGCGGGATGGATGCCGTGGAAGTGCATGGTGTGCGGGTGCGCCGAGCCGTTGGTGAAGTGGATGCGCAGGCGGTCGCCCTCGGTGCAGCGCAGCGTCGGCCCGGGCACCCGCGAGTTGAAGGTCCAGGCGGGGAAGAGCACTCCCGGCGCCACCTCGATGTCCTCGTCGCTGGCGAAGATCTCCCATTCTCGCAGCACTCGGCCGTCCGGCAGCCGTGAGGTCGTGCCGAAGTCGAAGTCGCGCAGGACCTCGCTGGGGTGGAAGCCGTTGGCCTTGTGGTCCACCGTGCCCCCACGTCGGAACGTCGCGCCCTCGACGCCACCCCCGTGCCCGTCATGCCGACGGTTGCCATGCGGTCCGTTGCCGGTGGCGCCACCAGGCGCGTGGCCTGGGGCGTGTGCGGAGGCTCCGGCCGGCGTGGCGTCGAGCAGTCCCCGAGCCCCGAGCGCCAGGCCGGCGGAGCCGGCCGCGCCGCCCAGCAGGAACCCCCGCCGGGACGGGCGACCTCCACTGGACATCAGCAGGCCCTTCCGTGCACGACCTGCACCAAGCCGGTGCCGAGCGCATGCCGACGGCCGTCGACCTCGACCCACAGCGGCCCGCCGAACGGCGCCCAGTCCAGGTTCTCCAGCACCGACCCGGGTCCGATGCCCAGCTCGGCCAGGTGACGCAGGGCGGCGCTGTCGCGGTCGCTGACCCGCTCCACGAGGAACGAGCTCCCCGCCTCCGCCGCCGTGAGCGGGCTGCCCCAGTCCTCCACGTGCCCGCCGCTGGCCGGCGGTATGGGGTCGCCGTGCGGGTCGTGCGTCGGGCGCCCGAGCAGGGCGTCGATCCGCTCCTCCAGGCGTGCGCTCAGGGCGTGCTCGAGCACCTCGGCCTCGTCGTGGACCTCGTCCCAGGGCACCTCGAGGACCTCGGCCAGGAACATCTCCAGCAGGCGGTGTCGCCGTACGACGCCCAGGGCGTGACGCTGCCCGTGCTCGGTGAGCTCCACCACGTGCTCCGGCGAACGCCGGACCAGCTCGGCGGCCTCCAGCCTCTTGAGCATGGCGGAGACGGTCGGCGCTGCGAGCCCCAGCTGCCCGGCCAGCGCCGAGGTCGTCGCACCCCCACGGCGCGCACAGAGGTGGAAGACCGACTTGAGGTAGTCCTCCACGACCTCGCTGTGGTCGATGGAGCAACAGGACTGCTGCGGTCGGTGCGCGAGCCGGCTTGCCATCCCGTCGACATTAGACCGCTCTCATGTCGCCTGCAAGGGTCGGCTAGGCGTGAGGCAGAGGCCGCTCGCACAGGCCCTCGAGCACGCAGGTGCGCCGCGGTGCGGCCTGCCCTCGGCACCGGGGCCGGCCGACAGCTGGGCAGGTCCTGTGGTCCACTGTGGGGGTCCACAGCGTCGTCGCTGAGGAAGCCGGTGCGAGTCCGGCGCGGTCCCGCCACTGTGACCGGGGAGCGGCTCTCCATGCACGACCACCGCGCGCGATGCGGCAAGGTCGGGGGGCAGCGGTGATCCGGCAGCCAGGACACTTTCCGACGGCGCTCCTCTCGATCCGGGGCGGAAGACCCCAGGAGGAGAACTCGATGTCCGCGCTCACCGCTGCACGGCCGCACCTGTCGACCTCGCTCGCCCTGCTGCTCACCGTCGCCATCGCCGTGCTGCTGCTGTTCGCGGTCGCCTTCGACCAAGGGCAGCTGGCTGCGCTGGCGCAGGCGGGCTCCGGCGACACGACGGTGCACGAGGCGTTCCACGACGCCCGGCACATCCTCGGCTTCCCCTGCCACTAGGGGTGGTCGTGCGCTCTCTCATCGCCCGTGGCGCGATGGCCGGAGCCGTCGCCGGCGTGGTGTCCTCGGTCTGGTCCGTCCTGCTCGTCGAGCCTGTTCTGCAGCGCGCCATCGAGCTGGAGGGGGCGGGTGACGGGCCCGTCAGTCGCCCGGTGCAGCGCCTGGTGGGCCTTCCGACCGGCACGGTGCTGGTCGGCGTCGCCCTCGGCGTCCTGTTCGCCCTCGTCTACCGCGCAGTCCCCTCACGCGTCCCGCCGTGGCCTCGCAGCCTCGGCCTGGCGCTGGGCGCGTTCCTCGCTCTGGTCCTGGTCCCTCAGCTCGTCTACCCGGGCAACCCTCCCGGAGTCGGGTCCCCCGACACCATCGGACAGCGCACCGGCAGCTACCTCGTCGCCGTGCTGCTCGGGGTGACGGTCGTCGTCAGCGCCTACGCCGCCGTGCGCGACCTCGCCGCACGGGGTGTGTCCGCACCCGTGCGGCACACTGCCGTCACGCTCGGCGCCGGACTCGCCATCGGCGTGGGGTACGCGCTGCTGCCGCCGTTCCCGGACCCCGTCGACGCCCCCGCGTCGTTGGTCTGGCAGTTCCGGGTGCTCTCGTGGGGCGGCCAGGCGCTGCTGTTCGTGGTGCTGGGGGCGGTGTTCGGTGTCCTGACCGGACGAGCGGATCAGCCCGCGACCGGCAGTCCTGCGACACGGCTGCTGGTCTGAGGGCTGGTCCGCCGCCGC
>JALYMN010000329.1 GCA_030773675.1 Actinomycetota bacterium | reverse complement strand
AGCGCTTCGTCGGGGCCTACCTGCCGGTGCTCACGTCGCTGCACGACCGGGGTGCCCGGGCCACCCTGGAGGACCTCGTCGCGCCGGCGGCGGGCTGAGCCGCTGAGTCCGAGCATGGCCGTGCTCGGACTCAGCGTCCTGGTCCACCTGCCTCCGTCGCGTCCTAGATACCGCGATCTTGAGGCCCCAGGCCCCGACTTCAGGCCCAGGCCGACCTACGTGTCGAGCACGCCCGACCACGCTTCATGACGAAGAGCCAGATTCCTCAAGTTCCGGCGGGTTCCTCCCGAAGCAGGAGGTGTCAGCGAGCCGCACCGGCCACAAAGGCACACCCGTCGCGAGGCGGGGTCGCAAAGCCGAGGGACCTGTTCCAACAGGTACGCCTGGCTACCGGGGCCGGCTCCCCGCCAGATTCCGTGTCCGCAGAAGGGGACAGCAGTGCTCACTCGCATCCGCAAGGCCGTCGACCAGGACGACCGGGGCTTCACCCTCATCGAGCTCCTGGTCGTCATGATCATCATCGGCATCCTCGCCGCCATCGCCATCCCGGCCTTCCTCAACCAGAAGCAGAAGGCCCGCGACACCTCGGCCAAGTCCGACGTGACCACCATCGGCAAGGAACTCGCGGCGTACTACGTCGACGGCAGCGGCACCCTCACCGTCACCGGTGACGCGTCCGCGGCGCCGGCGAACTGGTCGATCGCGCAGGGCACAACACCCGTCGCGAGCGGCAAGCTGAGCTCGGGCAACGTCGTCACCTCCGGCACGATCTCGAGCGCCGACGTCTTCTGCGTCTCGGTCAAGAACGCGCCGTCGACCTCCGCGAAGGCCTACAAGTACGACCAGAACGGTCTCTCCGAGGGGACCTGCTAGCAGGAGTCGGCAGGGGGAGCAGCAGCCGCTGCTCCCCCCTCCGCTCGTCCGGCAGGCTGCACGAGGAAGGAGGAGGCGACGTGGCGCAGCACCGAGAGCACGAGAGCGGCTTCGCGCTCGTCGAGCTCCTCGTCGTCATGGTCATCGTCGGCATCCTGGCCGCCGTGGCGACGCCCGCCTTCCTCGGACAGAAGCGCCGGGCCCACGAGGCCTTGGTCAAGCTCGACCTCAAGACGATCGCCAAGGAGGTCACGGGCTTCTACGTCAGCGGCTCCGGCGGCCTCGTCCTGCGCTCCCCCGCACCCGGCACCTGGGTGCTCAAGAGCGGCGTGACCCCGGTTGCCGACGGCCGGCTCAGCCCAGGCAACAGTCTCGGCAACCAGACCATCTCCTCCGACGACGCCTACTGCGTGGCGGTGGTCTCCGACTACCCGACTGCCTCGCCCTGGCGCGCCACGCCCAACGGCCTGCAGGCCGGCAACTGCTGACCGCCGGCCCGAGCGCCTCCCGCTGACGACCGCACCCCGCTGACTAGGACCAGGAAGGACGCTGTCGTGCTCGAGCGGCTCCGTCCCCACGAGGACGACGGCCTGACGATGGTCGAGACCGTCGTCGCCATGCTCGTCTTCGGCCTGTTCGCCGCCTTCGCGGCCCGGCTCATGGTCACCGTCACCGACGTCACGCGCGGGAACGCCCAGCGCCTCGTCGCCGGCAACCTCGCCGCGCAGCACGTCGAGCAGCTGCGCGGCACCGGCGCGCTGAACCTGCCCGACGGGCGCAGCGTCGCACCGGAGCAGCCGGTCGTCGGCGGGACGACGTACACCCTCACCCGCCGCGTCCGGTTCGTCGCCTCGCAGGGCGGCGCGAGCGTGTGCGCCGGCAGCGCCGACACGCTCGCCTACAAGATGGTCACCGTCGAGGTGACCTGGCCGCGCATGGGGCGCACCCGGCCGGTCCGCTCGGACACCCTGCGCACGGTCGGCATCGGCAAGACCGCCGCCGACGTCAAGAAGGGCACCCTCGCCGTCGAGGTGCTCAAGGCCGACGGCACCCCGCACAGCGGCGTGACCGTCACCGTGACCCCCGGACCGCTCACCGCGGTCACCGGCGCCGACGGCTGCGTGGTCTTCCCGAACCTCGCCACCACGTCCACCTACACGGCCGCGCTCAACGCGTTCCCCTTCGTCAACCGGCAGGGCGCGCAGAGCACCAGCCGCACCGGCCTGAGCCTCACCGCCGGCAAGGTGACCAAGGTGCAGATGTCGTACGCCCGACGCGGCGCCATCGCCGCGACCCCCGTCGCCCCGGCGGGCTATCCGGCGCCCGCCGACCTCGTGGTCAGCCTCGACGCGAGCATCCTCACCCCCACGACGACCCGGGTGTTCTACGACTGCGCGGCGGTGTCGACGTCACCGCAGAACTGCGTCACCGGCACGCCGCGCACGGCTGCGGCGCTCTTCCCTGCGGACTACCGGGTCTGGCCCGGCGCCTGCGCCATGCCCAGCGGTCTGCCCGGCGTGACGGTGACCTCGGACGCGACAGCGTCGACGACGGTCGCCCTCGGCGGCCTGCAGGTCCTCATCGCCAGCAGCGGCGACCCGCTGCTCAGCTCGACGCTGTACGCCTTTCGCAAGACCACGACGGGCTGCACCGGCACGGCGTCGTACGTGATGAGCACGTTGTCCGCAGGGGAGCGCCGGATCGCGCTGCCGCCCGGCTCCTGGGACATCGTCACGACAGCCGACGGCACCGGCACAACGACCATCCCGACGCAGACGGTCACAGCCGGCGCCGTCACGACGGTGACCAAGTGACCCGCCTCAGCACTGGGCGGCGGGACGACGACAGCGGGCTCGGGCTGGTCGAGCTGCTCGTCGCCGCGAGCATCGCCTCGGTGCTGCTGGTCACCGTCGCCACCACGCTGGTCGGCGGGCTCACCACCTCCAAGCAGATGCAGGCGCGCACCATGGCGACGGCGGACGCCCGCCTCGCCCTGGACGTCGTGGTGCGGCGGCTACGGGTCGCCGTCCGCCCGCCGGGAGCAGCCGGCGCCTTCATCCGCGCCGAGCCCTACGCCGCCGGCTTCTACGCGAGCCTCAGCCCGGCCGGCACGACGTCCGACGTGGTCCCGAGCCTGGTCGAGTACGCCTTCCGGGCCAGCGGCTGCCTGGAGGAGGCCGTGACCCCCGGTGTGGCCACGACTGCCAGCAACGGAGCCGTCACCTACTCCTGGCCCTCGACCGGCCGGCGCAGCCGCTGCCTCGTGTCCGGCGACCTCAAGGCCGCCGGGAC
>JALYMN010000328.1 GCA_030773675.1 Actinomycetota bacterium | reverse complement strand
ACGTCGGTGACCTTCGCGACCAGCTCCGGATCGGTGGAGAACTTGAACGTCTCGGCCCGCCAGGGCTGCACCCCGTAGTCGCGCCAGGCGCGGGCGACGGTGCTGTTCGCGATACCGAGCCGGCCGGCGAGCAGCCGGCTCGACCAGTGCGTCACGCCCAGCTTCTTCGGCGGAGGCCGCAGCGTCTCCGCCACGATCTTGCGGTGGTCCAGGGCGCGCGGACGACCAGAGCGCGGCTGATCGTTCAGCCCGGCGATCCCGCTGCGGGCGTACCGGCCGCGCCACAGGATCACGGTCGGCCGGCTGGACCCGACCAGTCGCGCGATCTCGGTGTTGCTGACCCCGTCGCCGGCCAGCAGCACGATCCGCGCGCGCTGGGCCAGCCCCGCCCGCACCGACAACGCCCGCACCAGCGACGTCAGCTTCTCCCGGTCACCGTCCCGCAAGCCCAGCGGCGCCACACGCATTGCTCATTGTCTCCGCCCAGACCGTCAAGAGACTTAAGCCACGCCGCACTAGGTACCTGGACACGAGGACTCCTCTCTCGCGCAGCGGCGAGCGATGAAGGGCAGGACAGCAGACGACGTCCCGAACGGGACCGACCTTGGCCGGACGACCGGCGCCCCGACCCGAGGCAACCAGCGACAAGACGGCGCTCGACCCGGCCGGGCGCTGACCTGAGGAAGGCGGCAGTAGCCGCCGGGAAAGGGCACCGCTGCCAGGTTCACGGGCATCCCCCTACTCGTCCCCGGGCGCGGCGGCGCCGGCTGAGCGAGTAGGGACCGTTGGCATGAATGCGGTTTGGTCTGGCGGGCCCCACCACCAGGACGCCGAGGCGTCGCGCGGGAGTCTAACGCATGCCGCCCAGCTGCGCACGTTCGTGGCTGCCCCTGGGCCAGTCACCCGCTACACCGGCCGGCCAACTAGCGCTGCACAAGTCTGCCGGCCTGCCTGTGAAGGTCGCCGTTGTCTTGCCGGCGGGAGCCCGTGAACGATCGTCTACGAGACCTCCCGGACCGGAGTTCTGTGATCTTCAGCGGTAAGTGACGCGGTTCTCCCAGCGCTGCGTGGCACGGCCAGCGCCTGCTCCGGCACTGGTGAGCTCGTCCGGTAGACGATCGGCAGGTGGGACGCTCCTATGGCGTTACACGCCTGAGAAACGTCGCAGCCGGGCTCAATGGAGCGGCGAGTGCCCCGGGTGTCCGGGGGCATGTGCCGGCAACAGCTCAGCTGCTCAAGTCGCCGTCAGAGCAGGGCCGCGGGAAGGCTCGCGTGGCGGTCAGGGCGTCTGCGGCAGTGCGTGTTGCGTGGGCCCGTGTGCGCTGAGGGCGAGTCAGCGGGCTGGGCTGCCGCGACGGGGCAAGCCCATGCTTGGACGACGACGGCACCCAGATGCGGCGTTGAGGTGCCCCGCGTGTCACGGACCACGGCCCGATAAGGTCGAGTCCGAAGGGTGGCAGAGAAGATGCCTCGCAAGTACAACAAGTTCAGCCCTGAATTTCGGGACGAGGCTGTCCGGCTCGTGCTCGACAACTCACGTCCTATCGCGCAGGTTGCTCGTGAACTCGGCGTCAACGAGGGCACGCTCGGGAACTGGGTCAACCAGTACCGTGTAGCGCATGCCGAAGACGAGCCCCCCTTGACCCCTGCGGAACGCATCCAGCTCGCCGAGGCGCAGCGCGAAGTACGGGAACTGCGTATGGAGAACGAGTTCCTGAAAAAAGTAGTCATGCCGCCGGTGGCGCCACCCGGTGAGGATGAGAATCGGGCGGTGGACGTGCGGCGGGGTGCGGCGCATGCTGGCGATGGCGTCGTCCGTGCTCAACGTCGCTGCCGCTTGGTGCCGCGAGCCCGGAAAAAAAGTATGACGTGGAGGTCTGGGGCACCCGGTCGTGCTGCCACGAGCGCGAACTTCAGACTCCTTGACTGACAGGCCTCCGCCGGGCGGCGTCTACGCCGACCGGCAGGGGGTGCCGTGGACAAGGTGGTGGAGTACTGCGCAGGGCTGGATGTGCATCGCGACAGCGTCGTCGCGACGGTGCGCAAGCCGCGCTCGGACGGGGGTCG
>JALYMN010000327.1 GCA_030773675.1 Actinomycetota bacterium | reverse complement strand
GGCGTGGGCGCGGTCGCAGGGCGCGGACGCCCTGCTGCTCGAGGTCCACGAGGACAACGCGCCGGCGCGGGCGGCGTACGGCCGGTTGGGCTTCGTCGAGACGGGCGCCCGGCGCGCGTACCCGCTGGGGCCGGGGGAGGAGCTGACGATGCGGCTCGCCCCGCTCGACGCAGCTCCGCCCGCCGCCGGCGTCAGGTAGCGTTGCCGGCTGTTGCCTCGGCGCGCCTGGTCGACGTGCGCGCGAGAGCCCCGGGATCCGTGAGGGAAGAGCAGAGCCGTGCGCACGTACACCCCCAAGCCCGCCGACGTCACGCGTCAGTGGCACGTCATCGACGCCACCGACGTCGTGCTCGGCCGCCTGGCCAGCCAGGCGGCGCGGCTGCTGCGCGGCAAGCACAAGCCCTACTTCACCCCGCACATGGACTGCGGCGACTTCGTGGTGATCATCAACGCCGACAGGGTGGCGATGACCGGCAAGAAGGCCGAGCAGTCGATGGTCTACCGCCACTCCGGCTTCCCCGGCGGGCTGTCCCGGACGTCGTACGCCGAGGTGCTGCGCAGCCAGCGCCCGGAGCGCATCGTCGAGAAAGCCGTCAAGGGCATGGTCCCGCACAACAGCCTGGGCCGGCAGGTGCTGTCCAAGCTCAAGGTGTACGGCGGCCCGTCCCACCCGCACCAGGCGCAGAGCCCACAGCCGTTCGAGCTGACCCAGGTCGCGCAGTAGTGCGCCTCGTCCCCACCCCGAAGGAGATCGTGGCGTGACCGCCCCGACCCAGCTCGCCCAGACCGTCGGCCGCCGCAAGGAGGCCGTCGTGCGCGTCCGCCTGCTGCCCGGCACGGGCCAGTACCGGCTCAACGGCCGCACGCTGGAGAACTACTTCCCGAACAAGGTGCACCAGCAGCTCGTCAACGAGCCGTTCGTGCTGCTCGAGCGGGTCGACCAGTACGACGTCGTCGCGCGCCTGCACGGCGGTGGCGTGAGCGGCCAGGCCGGAGCGCTGCGCCTGGCGATCGCCCGCGCGCTGCAGGAGGTCGAGATCGACGACCGCCCGGCGCTGAAGAAGGCCGGGTTCCTCACCCGCGACGCGCGGATCAAGGAGCGCAAGAAGTACGGCCTCAAGAAGGCCCGCAAGGCGCCCCAGTACTCGAAGCGCTAGCCCGCCTCCGGCAGGACACAGCGCTAGGTCCCGTCCACCGCCGAGGCGGTCGCCCTGCCGGGTGGCCGCCTCGCGGCATGTCCGGAGGTCTGTCCATGGCTCGACTGTTCGGCACCGACGGCGTGCGGGGCCTCGCCAACGGCGAGCTGCTCACCCCGACCCTCGCCCTGCAGCTCGCCACCTCCGCCGCGGCGGAGCTCGGCGGCGGCACCGTGGTCATCGGCCGCGACACCCGCCCGTCCGGACCGATGCTCGAGGCCGCGTCGGCCGCGGGCTTCACGAGCATGGGCGTCGACGTGCGGCTGCTGGGCGTGGTGCCGACCCCGGCCGTCGCGTTCGCCTGCGCGACGGGCGTCGCCGACGTCGGTCTCATGATCTCGGCCTCGCACAACCCGATGCCCGACAACGGGCTGAAGCTGTTCGGCCGCGGCGGCCAGAAGCTCCCCGACGCCGTCGAGGACGCCATCGAGGCCGGCCTGACCGCGAGCCGCGCGCTCGCCACCGGCGCCGACCTCGGCGGCGTCACGGCCTACGACGTGCTGCCTGCCTACACCGAGCACCTGCTCTCGATCCTCGAAGCCCCGCTGGCCGGTCTGCGGGTGGTCGTCGACTGCGCGCAGGGCTCGGCGTCGGCGGTCGCGCCGGAGGTCTACCGGCGCGCGGGTGCGGAGGTGGTCGCGATCCACGCCGACGGCGACGGCACGCGGATCAACGACGGCTCCGGCGCCACGCATCTCGCCGATCTGCAGGCGGCGGTGGTGGAGCACGGCGCCGACCTCGGCATCGCCCACGACGGCGACGCCGACCGCTGCCTGGCCGTCGACGCCTCCGGGGCGGTCGTCGACGGCGACCGCATCCTTGCCGTCTGCGGCCTCGGGCTGCAGCAGCGCGGTCTGCTCGGCACCTGCACCGTCGTGGCCACCGTCATGAGCAACCTCGGCTTCGTCAACGCCATGCGCGACGCCGGCATCGAGGTGCTGCAGACCGCGGTCGGGGACCGCTACGTCCTCGAGGCGATGCGGGCCGGCGGGCACGCTCTGGGCGGCGAGCAGAGCGGGCACGTCGTCTTCCTCGACCACGCCACGACGGGCGACGGCCTGCTCACCGGGCTCGGCCTGCTCGGCCGCGTCGCCGCGACCGGCCGCTCGCTCGCTCGCCTTGCCTCGGTCGTCACCGTGCTGCCGCAGGTGCTGGTCAACGTGCGCGCCGACCGCTCCCGAGCGACGGCGCCCGAGGTGGCCGACGCGGTGGCGAAGGAGGAGGCCGCGCTGGGCGCGACCGGCCGGGTGCTGCTGCGCCCGTCGGGCACCGAGCCGCTGGTCCGGGTCATGGTCGAGGCGCCCAGCAC
>JALYMN010000326.1 GCA_030773675.1 Actinomycetota bacterium | reverse complement strand
GGGTCGGGGGCCGTCACGGCACGTGTGGCGGGTGAAGGGTTCGAACCTTCGTAGGCTGTGCCGACAGATTTACAGTCTGCTCCCTTTGACCACTCGGGCAACCCGCCCCATGTGCACCCTCGCAGGTGCGCCGGAGACGATAGCAAGGAGCCGCAGCGTGGCCGACCCGTCGTTCGACATCGTGAGCAAGGTCGACCGCCAGGAGGTCGACAACGCCCTGAACCAAGCCGCCAAGGAGGCGGCCACGCGCTACGACTTCAAGGGCACCGCTGCCGAGATCGCCTGGTCCGGCGAGTCCATCGTGATCAAGGCGAACTCGGAGGAGCGCTGCAACGCCCTGCTCGACGTCTTCAAGGAGAAGCTCGTCAAGCGGCAGGTGTCGCTCAAGACGCTCGACGCCGGCGAGCCCCAGCAGTCCGGCAAGGAGTACCGCCTGACGGCCACCGTCAGCGAGGGCATCTCCCAGGACAACGCCAAGAAGGTCAGCAAGGTCATCCGTGACCAGGGCCCGAAGGGCGTGCAGGCGCAGATCCAGGGCGACCAGCTGCGGGTCTCGGCCAAGAAGAAGGACGACCTGCAGGCGGTCATCGCGCTGCTGAAGGGCGCGGACTTCGACTTCGCCCTGCAGTTCACGAACTACCGCTGACGGGCAGCTCCGACTGCCACCAGGGGCGTCGCGGCGCAGGGCGCCGGCGTGTCGGACGCAGCGTCCGCGAGGTGGCAGTCCGGGCTTCCGCGGCAGGGCTGCGACACGGCCACGGCCGGCGCTCCGCGGGGTTCGGGAGCGCCGGCCGTCGGCGGACCTGAAGGACTAGCGCCGGTAGCCGGCCATCTCCTCGAGCCGGGCGATGCGGTCGGCCATCGGCGGGTGGGTGCTGAAGAGCTTGCCGATGCCGCCGCCCCGGAACGGGTTGGCGATCATGAGCGAGCTGGTCGGCGCCAGCGACGGGTCCTCGACCAGCGGGCGGGCCGCAGTGCCGTGCTCGAGCTTGCGCAGCGCGCTCGCCAGGGCCAGCGGGTCGCCGGTGACCTGCGCCCCGGTGGCGTCCGCCTGGAACTCGCGGCTGCGGCTGATGGCCATCTGGATCACGCCGGCGGCGAGCGGGCCGAGCAGGACGAGCGCCAGGGAGGACAGGGCGTTGCCGCCCTCGCGGTCGCGGCCGCCGAACAGCATCGACAGCTGGGCGAAGTTGGCGAGGAACGTGATGACGGTGGCGAGCGCCGCCGCGACGGAGCTGATGAGGATGTCGCGGTTGCCGACGTGGGCCAGCTCGTGGCCGAGCACGCCGCGCAGCTCGCGCTCGTCGAGCAGCTCGAGGATGCCCTCGGTGACGCAGACGGCGGCGTGCTGGGGGTTGCGGCCGGTCGCGAACGCGTTCGGCGCCCGCGTGGGGCTGATGTAGAGCCGCGGCATCGGGATGCGCATGCTGGACGCCAGTGACCCGACGAGGGCGTACAGCTGCGGCGCCTGCACCTGGCTCACCGGGTAGGCGCGCATGCTCTTGAGCGCGAGCGTGTCGCTGTAGAAGTAGCTGTAGCCGTTGACGCCGAGCGCGACGACGAGCGCGATCAGCAGGCCGCCGGAGCCGAACTGCGCGCCGACGAACAGGATGATCGCCGACAGCAGCCCGAGCAGCGCGGCGGTCTTGAGGCCGTTCTTGTGCGAGTGCACAGTCCCTCCGAGTTCGAGTGGTGCACTCCGTAGAACGCCGGCCGGGACCCGCTCGTTCCTGCCACTCCCCCGCTCGAACCGTTCGCCCCGGCGTCCTGCGCGCGCGGTCCCAGCGGGGTAGTGGCAGGAACGAGCGGCTGCGAGCCGGCGTTCTACGAGGTGCACCACTCGACCCCGGAGGGACCGTGCACTCGCACAAGAACGGCCTCAAGACCGCCGCCCTGCTCGGGCTGCTGTCGGCGATCATCCTGCTCGTCGGCGCGCAGTTCGCTCCGGCGGCCTGCTGATCGCGCTCGTCGTCGCGCTCGGCGTGAACGGCTACAGCTACTTCTACAGCGACACGCTCGCGCTCAAGAGCATGCGCGCCTACCC
>JALYMN010000325.1 GCA_030773675.1 Actinomycetota bacterium | reverse complement strand
GCGTGTAGCCGCGGTCGGCGAAGGCCTCCGGCACGGCGCGCAGCCCCGCTGCCGAGGCCGCCGCAGCAGTGCGGACCCGGGCAGCCCGAGCACCGGCAGCCCTGGGTCGAGCGCCGCGACCGCCGCGACGACCGCTGCGGCCTGCGCCTCGTGCGCGACGACGGTGTTGTAGAGCGCGCCGTGCGGCTTCAGGTAGGCCACGCGCGCGCCCTCGACCCGGGCGAGCGCCTCGAGCGCGCCGACCTGGTAGAGCACCGCGTCGGCGAGCTCCTCGGGCGCCATGTCGAGGAAACGGCGGCCGAAGCCCACGAGGTCCGGGTAGCCGACCTGCGCGCCCACCACGACGCCGGAGGCCGCGGCCAGCGCGCAGGTGCGGCGCAGCGTGCTCGGGTCGCCGGCGTGGAAGCCGCAGGCCACGTTGGCGCTCGTGACGAGCGGCAGCAGCGCGGCGTCGTCGCCGAGCCCCCACCGGCCGTAGGACTCGCCGAGGTCGCTGTTGAGGTCCACGTCAGGCGTGGGTGAGCTGCCAGCCCTCCCACGCGCTCTTGACCATGTCCTGCAGGTCGTGCTGCGCGGTGAAGCCCAGAGCCTGCCGGATGCGGTCGACCGACGCGACGATCCGGGCCGGGTCGCCCGGACGCCGGGCGACCACCTCGTGCGCGACGTCGTGCCCAGTGACCTCGCCGACCGCGCGGATCACCTCGAGCACCGACGAGCCCTCGCCCCGCCCGACGTTGTACGTCGCGCTGCCGGCGCCGTCGTCCAGGGCCGCGGCGGCGGCGAGGTGGGCCTGAGCGATGTCGGCGACGTGGACGTAGTCGCGGATGCAGGTGCCGTCGGGCGTCGGGTAGTCGTCACCGAACACCTGAGGCCGCTCGCCCCGCGACAGCGCCTGGAACACCAGAGGGATGAGGTTGAACACGCCCGGGTCGCCGAGCTCGGGCGTCGCCGCTCCCGCGACGTTGAAGTAGCGCAGGTGCATGGTCCGCAGCCCGAATGCGGTCTCGCAGTCACGCAGCACCTGCTCGCCGACCTTCTTCGTCATGCCGTACGGCGACAGCGGCGTGCCCTCGACGTCCTCGGTCACCAGGGCGACGTCGGGCATGCCGTACGTGGCCGAGCTCGACGAGAAGACGACCCGTTCGACGCCCTTGTCCTGGCAGGCCTGCAGCAGCGCCACCAGGCCGCCGAGGTTCTCGTGCCAGTACAGCAGCGGGTCGGCGACCGACTCCCCCACCTGCTTCTTCGCCGCGATGTGCACGACGCCGGACACCGTGTGCTCCCGGAGCACGCGCCGGACGAGCCCGCGGTCGAGCAGGCTGCCCTCCACGAAGGCGGCGCGCGATTCGACCCGGCCGGCGTCGCCGGTGGACAGGTCGTCGAGCGCGACCACCTCGCGGCCGTCGTCGACCAGCGCCCGCACCACGTGCGCCCCGATGTATCCCGCTCCGCCGGTCACCAGCCAGGTCATGCGGGCACGCTAGCCGCCCCCAACCGGGCCGGGTCACTCGGCGCGGAACTCCACGTGGTCGATCTCGATCCGCACCTGCTGGATCTTGAGCAGCACCCGCGCGCGCAGCTCCACCGGCGCGGGGTCGTTGCCGCAGCACCGGGCGACCAGCGCCTTCACGGCCTGCTCGAGGCCGTACTGGCGCAGGCAGGGCGAGCACTCGTCGAGGTGGACCCGGATCTTGTCGCGGTGCTGGGCATCCTGCTCGCCGTCGAGGTAGAGGTAGACGGCCTCGAGGACCTCGCTGCAGGGGGTCTCGTGCGGCTCGCCGCAGCTCATCAGCTCTGGACCCCGTGCGAGGGCCCCTCGGCCCCGGCCTTGACCAGGCCGCGCTCGACCGCGTAGTCCGTGAGCCGGCTGCGCAGCCCGCGGCGCCCGCGGTGCAGCCGGGACATCACCGTGCCGATGGGAGTGCCCATGATGTCGGCGATCTCCTTGTAGGAGAAGCCCTCGACGTCGGCGAGGTAGACCGCCATCCGGAAGTCCTCGGGCAGGGCCTGCAGCGCCTCCTTGACGTCGGAGTCGGGCAGGTGGTCCAGCGCCTCGGTCTCGGCGCTCTTGAGCCCGGTCGAGGTGTGCGCCTCGGCCGCGGCGAGCTGCCAGTCCTCGATCTGCTCGGTGGGGCTCTGCTGCGGCTGCCGCTGCTTCTTGCGGTAGTTGTTGATGAACGTGTTGGTGAGGATGCGGTACAGCCAGGCCTTGAGGTTGGTGCCCTCCTGGAACTGGTGGAACGCGGCGAACGCCTTGACGAAGGTCTCCTGCACCAGGTCCTCCGCGTCGGAGGGGTTGCGCGTCATCCGCATGGCGGCGGAGTAGAGCTGGTCGAGGAAGGGCAGCGCGTCGCGCTCGAACCGCGCCCGCCGCTGCTCGCTGGTCTCCGTCTCGACCGTGCTCACCGCCTCGTCGTCGTGTCGGCTCCCGCTCGACACGGGGCGGTCGAGGGCGCTGTCCAGGGTGCTGCTGTCCGGAGTGCTGCTGTGCGTGGTGCTTCCCAGCGTCGGGCTGCTCGGGGTGGTGCCCGGGTCAGCGTCAGGGAGGCCCGCTGCCAGCGGCGCACCGAGGACGGCGGCCGGCCCGACCGCCGATCCTACGCGGACGGCAACCGGGCGCTCGCCGGGCGCACGGCGGACG
>JALYMN010000324.1 GCA_030773675.1 Actinomycetota bacterium | reverse complement strand
GCGCCGCCGTGGTGCTCGCCGCCGACGCGCTGGCGGGCGGGCCGACGCTGCGCCTGTTCCGCGGCGACGACCTGCCGGCCGGGGTGCTGCTGCCGTCGTGCGACGCCGCGCTCTGCCCCGCCGCCGTCGCCTGACTCACCGCTCCCGCAGCTGCTCCCAGAGGGCGTCGACCTGGGCGTGCAGGTCCGCGAGCGTCCCGTCGTTGACCAGCAGCACGGTCGCGGCGGCGCGGCGCTGCTCGTCGGTCGCCTGCGCGGCGATCCGGGCGCGCGCCTCCGCCTCGTCCATGCCCCGCAGCCGCACCAGCCGGTCCAGCCGCACGGGCTCCGGCGCCATCACGACGACCACCTCGTCGTAGCCGTGGTCCAGCCCGACCTCGACGAGCAGCGGGACGTCGTGCACGACGACCTCCACCCCGTCGCGCTCCGCCTCGGTGAATGCCCGCAGCGTCGCGTCGGCCACCCGCGGGTGCACGAGCGCGTTGAGCCGGGCGCGGGCCTCGTCGTCGCCGAACACCAGCCGCCCGAGCGCGGGACGGTCGAGCGCGCCGTCCGCGGTGAGGACGTCGGGGCCGAACGCCTCGGCGACGGCGGCGAGCCCGGGCGTGCCCGGCGCGACGACCACGCGGGCGAGCAGGTCGGCGTCGACGACGCGCGCGCCGTGCTCGGCGAGCCGGGCGCTCACCGCGCTCTTTCCCGAGCCGATGCCGCCGGTCAGCCCGACGCGGATCATCGAGGGCTCACGGCGCGGTCGTCACGCGCAGCGACCCGGTCCGCCCGACCTGCCGGAAGCCCTCGTCGAGCGCGCGGCAGAAGACGTTCCACGGCGCGCGGCCGCCGTCCTCGGGCCGCTCGAAGACGTCGTGGACGAGCAGCGTCCCGCCCGGCACGAGGTGGCGGGCGAAGGCCGCGTAGTCGTGCTGGGCGACCTCCTCGGTGTGGTTGCCGTCGAGGAACAGCAGGGTGAGAGGGCTCGACCACCAGGGCGCGACCTGCTGGGTGGTGGCGGCAAGCACGCTGACGGTGTCGTCGAGGCCGGCGTCCCAGAGGGTGCGGCGCAGCGCCGGGAGCGTCTCCAGCCGGCCGGTGTGCTGGTCGACGAGCGCAGGGTCGTGCCACTCCCAGCCGGGCTGGTTCTCCTCCGAGCCGCGGTGGTGGTCGAGCGTGACGAGGTGCGCGCCGGCCTCGCGGGCCGCGGCGCCGAGGTGGACCGTGGACCTGCCGCAGTACGTGCCGACCTCGAGCCACAGGCCCGGCCGGGCGCGGCGCGCGGCGTCGTACAGGGCGAGGCCCTCGTCGTCCGGGAGGAAGCCCTTCGTCACGGCGGCGACGGCGGCGTACGGCGCGGGCAGGGTCACGGCGCCAGCCTGCCAGGCGCTCAGTCCAGGGCGCGCCGGTAGCGGACCTCGGGCAGCACCGCGCCGACGAGCGGCACGTCCTGGCGGTCACCCGTGGCCTCCCACCCCCGCCGCTCGTAGAAGGCGCGGGCCCGGGCGTTGTCCTCCAGCACCCACAGCCGCGCCTCCGTCGTGCCCAGCGCACGCAGCCGGTCCAGCCCGGCGTCGTGCAGCCGCCCACCCCAGCCGGCGCCGTGGTGCTCGGCGAGCAGGTAGAGGGCGCGCAGCTCGCCGTCCGACACGGTGACGAAGCCGGCCACCCGCCCGGCGGCGTCGAGCAGCAGGGTGGCGGCGCCCTCGGCGAGGACCCGCTCCCAGACCGGACGCCGGGCGTCGGGAGCGAGGGCGAGCACCCCGGGGGCCATGGCGGCGTACGCCTGCTGCCAGCAGCGGACGTGGACCGCCGAGCACTCGGCGGCGTCCTCCCGCCGGCCCGGCCGCAGGATCACCTGCTCCGCTCGAGCTCGTGCGGGAGCCGGCCGGTCCGCGCTGGGCCCTCCTCGGTCTGGCCCGACACGCCCAGGGCCCGCGCTCGTCGCACGCACAGGACCAGTCGCACGCACAGGACCATAGGCGCGCCCGTCCCTCCCTCGCGTCCACGTGGGGTGACAGACGGCGGGGACCCCGCCGGACGGTCCCTCATTGAGCAGGATGCCCGCGCGGAGAAGGCGACGACTGACCCTGCCGGAACCCGTACGCGTGCATGCGGTGGAACTCCCCCTTGTCCGAGGACACGCCGGCGAGGTGACCCTCGCTCAGCAGGCGCCTGCGCCTCCGGCGCCCTGGTCCCCGGCCGCAGCCGCCTGGAGACCGTCGAGACGGGCGAGGTGCACGTCGATCTCGGCGCGGCTGAGCAGCGACGCGTGGAAGCTGTTGCGGACCAGCCCGACGATCGCGGTGCGGTCGAGGGCGAAAGCCTGCGCGACCGCCACGTAGTTGTCCTCCACGTAGCCGCCGAAGTACGCCGGGTCGTCGGAGTTGACGGTGACCAGCACACCGGCGTCCATCAGCGCCGGTAGCGCGTGCGCCCGCAGTTCGGGCACTACCCCCAGAGCGACGTTCGACAGCGGGCACACGTCCAACGGCACCTGGTCGGCGGCCAGGCGATCGAGCAGCCGGGGGTCCTCGACCGCCCGCACGCCGTGGTCGACGCGGTCGACGCGCAACACGTTCAGCGCCTCCCACACGTAAGCCGGAGGCCCCTCCTCTCCGGCGTGCGCGACCGCCGCCAGCCCCTCCGCCCGCGCCGCGGCGTAGACCTCAGCGAACGCCGCGGGCGGGTGGTCAGCCTCGGCCGAGTCCAGGCCCACGGCGGCGAACCGGTCGAGCCAGCCCCGCGCCTGGTCGAACGTGTGCATCGCCTCGTCGGCGCCCCGGTCACGCAGGAAGCTGAGGATCAGCCGCGACGTGACCGCGTGCTCCCGACGCGCCTCCTCCAGCGCGGCGCACAGCCCCCCACCACGGCGGCCACAGGTACCCCGCGCCGGGTGTGCAACTGCGGGTCGACCATCACCTCGGCGTGCACCACGCCCTGCCGGCGTGCGCGGTCCAAGTACGCCCTGGTCAGGTCGTAGAGTCCTGCTCGGTGCGCAGCACCTGCTCCACCCTCGTACAGGTCAAGGAACGACTGCAGATCGGTGAACCGGTACGCCCGACGCAGCTCGTCCACCGAGTCGTACGGCAGCCGCAGCCCGTTGCGCCGGGCCAGCTTGAACGCCAGCTCCGGCTCCAGCGTCCCCTCGAGGTGCAGATGCAGCTCGGCCTTCGGCAACGACCGCACCAGAGCCCGCAGCCCGCCGTTCTCCATCTCTGATGCCTACAACCCGGCCGGACGGTCGTGCCGACCACCCCCCGCGTACCGTGCGTCATGAGCGCGCCTGCGGGCTCGGTACCGCCGCCAACCTGCGCCTGCGCCTGGCCCGGGACGCCGCTCCCAGACCTCGCGGCGGCTCAGAACCAACTGACCCACGCGGTGCGGTACAAGCGGCCGGTGAGGATGTCTGCGCCGCCGTGGGGGACGAAGACCGTGTCGAAGACGTCGACCGATCAGGACGCCGAGCAACACGAGACCGGCCAGCACCGCTAGCAGTTGAACGCGTTCTCCTGTCGCGTCGGAGTGGTGAGCGACGTGAAGCCCTTCAGCAGGCCTTGGTGCTGCCCGCCCGTAGGTTCATCGGTCGCGCGCTGCCGGACCTGGTCGCGGGGTTGCTATCGCCCGCCCGGCTCGGGCAGGTGACCGACGGGCAGGTGGGTGACGGGACGGTGCTCGTTCC
>JALYMN010000323.1 GCA_030773675.1 Actinomycetota bacterium | reverse complement strand
CTGCTGCTGACCGGCACGACCTCGGCGAGCCCCTGGACGACGCCGAGCAGCGCCGCCCGGGCCGGTGTCAGCCGACGCCCGCGAGCTCGAGCGCCTCGACGGCGGTGCGCAGCGTGGCCTTGCGCTCCTCGAGCGTGCCGACGTACGGCGACACGGTGAGGGTGGTGACGCCGCTCGCCGCGAGCGCCTGCATCCGCTCCGCGATGCGCTCGCGCGGGCCGAGCAGGGCGGTGGCGTCGAGGAACTCGTAGGGGACGGCCGCCGCGGCGCCGGCATGGTCGCGCGCAAGGTAGAGGTCCTGCACCTGCGCCGCGGCCTGCTCGAACCCCATCCGGACGGCGAGCTGGTTGTAGAAGTTCTTCTCCCGGCTCCCCATGCCGCCGACGTACAGGGCGGCGTAGGAGCGGACCGGGTCGGCGCACGCCCGCGGGTCGCCGCCGACGACGATCGGCACGGTCGGGACGACGTCGAACCCCTCCATCGTCGCGCCGACCTTGGCCCGCCCGGCTGCGACGGACGCGAGCTGCTCCGAGGCGTACTCGGGCGAGTAGAAGATCGCGAGCCACCCGTCGAACAGCTCCCCGGCGAGCTCGAGGTTCTTCGGCCCGACGGCGGCGAGGTACATCGGGATGTGCTCGCGCACCGGGTGGACGATGAGCTGCAGCGCCTTGCCCGGGCCGTCGGGCAGCGGGAGCACGTAGTGCGCGCCGTCGTACCGGACCTTCTCCCGGCGCAGCGCCATCTTCACGATGTCGCTGTACTCGCGGGTCCGCGCCAGCGGCTTGTCGAAGCGGACGCCGTGCCAGCCCTCCGACACCTGCGGGCCGGACACCCCCAGGCCGAGCCGGAACCGGCCTCCGGACAGCGTGTCGAGGGTGGCGGCGGTCATCGCGCAGTTGGCCGGCGTGCGCCCGGGGATCTGGAAGATCGCCGAGCCGAGGTCGATCCGCTCGGTCTGCGCGGCGACGAAGGCGAGCACCGTCGCGGCGTCGGAGCCGTAGGCCTCGGCGACCCAGGCGACGGCGAAGCCGAGGGCGTCGGCCTCGCGGGCCAGCGCGAGGTTGTCGGCGTCGTTCCCGGCGCCCCAGTAGCCGAGGTTGAGCCCGAGCTGCACGCATCCCTCCACAGGTCGACCCGCGTCCACACCAGCGGGTGCGCACGGCCGGTGCCCGGCCCGCGGACGCTAGCGTCCCCCCGCGTGAAGCAGCGTCACCTCGGCCGCAGCGGCCTCGTCGTCTCGCGCCTCGCCCTAGGCACGATGACCTGGGGCCGCGACACCGACGAGGACGACGCCGCCGCGCAGCTGCTCGCCTTCCGGGAGGCCGGCGGCACCCTCGTCGACACCGCCGACACCTACTGCGGCGGCGAGAGCGAGCGCATCCTCGGGCGGCTGCTCGCCGACGTCGTGCCGCGCGACGAGGTGCTCGTGGCGACCAAGGCGTACGGCGTCGTCGGGCCCGGGCCGATGGGCCGGGGCACGAGCCGGGGACACCTGCTGAGCGCGCTCGACGGCTCGCTGCGCCGGCTCGGCGTCGACCACCTCGACCTGTGGCAGCTGCACGCGTGGGACCCGGTCACGCCCTGGGAGGAGACGCTCGCCGCGGTCGACAGCGCCGTCCGGTCGGGCCGGGTGCGCTACGCCGGGGTCTCGAACTACAGCGGCTGGCAGCTCGGCGCGACCGCGGCCTGGCAGCGTGCGCTGCGCGCCGCGCCGCTCGTCAGCGACCAGGTCGAGTACTCCCTGCTGCAGCGCGGCGTGGAGCGGGAGGTGGTGCCGGCGGCGCGTGAGCTCGGCGTCGGGCTGCTGCCCTGGTCGCCGCTCGGCCGCGGCGTGCTGACCGGCAAGTACCGCGACGGGGCGCCGGCGGACAGCCGCGGAGCGAGCCCGCACTATCGGAGGTTCGTCGCGCCGTACCTCGACGAGGGCTCCGGCTCGGTGGTCGACGCGGTTCTCACCGCCGCCGACGGCCTGGGCACGAGCCCGGTGGCCGTGGCGCTCGCCTGGGTGCGCGACCGGCCCGGCGTGGTGGCGCCGGTCGTGGG
>JALYMN010000322.1 GCA_030773675.1 Actinomycetota bacterium | reverse complement strand
GCCGTGCAGTTCCGCCGCGCAGGCGGTGCGCTCGGTGCGGCCGGCGCAGCGCTCGGCCTCGCGTCCTGCGCCGTCCTGTGGCGCCACCACGTGTTTCCGCCTCGCGGGGTCGGTGCGTCCTTCGCCGTCGGTGCGGCGCTGGTGCTGCTCGCCCTCGCTCGCGAGCGCAGCCGCAGCAGCGAGCGCGCCCGCTGACCGCCCGGGGCACCGGACCCAGGCGGGTCCTGGGCGTCGCGCGGAGGCGCCCCCGCCGCGCGCGGTCGCGTCCCAGGTCCGGTGTAAATCGACGGACGTGGGCTCCACTGATGTGCAGGTTAGGCGACGGCTCCGACAGTTTCGGGGACTGCGGCGCCGGGCGTGGTGGCGGTCGGGGGTCGGAGCTGGGTGGGCGGGTCGAGCAGACTGCGCCGCAGGTCGTGCAGGAGCCGGGTGCCCTCGGTGGTCATGGTGAACCCCGCGCCAGCCGCGCTGGCCCGGTCGAGCACGGCCCAGACCAGGCTCAGGCAGCTGGCCTCGCCGGGGAGTCGCCCGATGACCTTGACTCGGCGGCGGGTCTCCCCGAACGTGCGCTCGATGAAGTTCGAGTGCCGGATCCGCCCGTGATGCTCGACGGGGAAGCGTAGGTAGCTGGTGACCTGCTCGCGGTCGGCGATTAGGCACTTCACCGCCGCCGGGTAGAGCCCGCGGTAGCGGTCGGCGAACGCGTCGAGGCGAGCCTGCACCAGGCGCACGAGGTCGGGGCCGGGTGGGGTGTCGAGTCCGTCGGTGTCGAAGAGCTTCCAGTAAGCGGCGCGGATCTCGGTCTGCGCGCCGGGCGGGACCTTCGCCAGCACGTTGCGAGCGCGGTGGATCAGGCAGCGCTGGCGCAGTGACCGGCTGAGCACGGTCTCGGCCGCGTTGATCAGCCCGCCGGCATCGTCGCTCATCACCAGCAGCGGCGGGCGCAGCCCGCGGCCCTTCAGTTCGTCGAGGAAGTCGGCCCAGGCGTCGGTGGACTCGCTGCCACCCGGGGCGAGGCCGATCAGCACCGGCTTGCCGTCGGTGCGGATACCCCAGGCGGCCAGCACCGGCTCCGCGCGGGGGCCGGGGTGCATCTTGAAGCACGAACCGTCCAGGAACAGGTAGTCCAGGGTCAGGTCGTCGAGGCGGCGCTGCGCCCAGGTGTCGAACTCGGTCTTGATCGCCTGGCAGACCCGGGATACTGCCGACTTGCTCAGCGCCGCCTCGGCGCCGAGCGCGTCGGCCAGGGTGGCTTCGACGTCCCGGACGGACAGGCCGCGGACGAACCCGGCGATCACGAGCGACTCCAGGGCGTTCGTCTTCGTCAGCCCGGCGCCGAACAGGCGGGAGGCGAAGGCCTCGGTGGTGCCGCGCAGCTTGGGCCGCTGGACCGTGACCGGCCCCGCGGTGGTCTTCACCGTGGTCGGACGGTAGCCGTTGCGGCTACCGGCCCGAGCCCCCTCGGCGCTGGCGGCCCGCTGATAGCGGGCCCGGCCGAGAAACTCGGTGACCTCAGCCTCGACCGCGGTCTGGATGATCAGTCTGGCGCCGAGGCGGGCGACCTGCGCGAGCACCTCGCTCAGGTCGTGGTCGCCCTTGAACAGGGCGTCGATTCCGCTGCGGATCTTGTCCGTGGGTGATATTCGCGCGGACACGGGCGTGGGGTCCTTCCTCGAGAGCTTGGCGGCTTTGTCGCTCGCCACGAGGATGGGACCGGCCTGAGCGGGTTCTTGCCACCTTCATGGGGCCACCGCGGTTGCCAGTTCTGGGACCATCGGCGTGTCGTGCGCCGGGGTCCTTGTTGCCAGCCGTCAGCGATCACTTCACGTCGAGCGTGGAGCGGTCGGGTGGCGTTCCGGGAGGTGCGTATGATCGAAGCACGTGAGGTGCTGCGGGCCTGACTGTCGGGGGTGGGGCTGCGGACGGCGGCGGAGCGGGCCGGCGTGGACCGCAAGACCGCCCGCCGTTACGTCGCCGCCGCCGAGCAGGCCGGTCTGGTCGAGCTCGGCCGCTTCCATGAGGTATTCCGGCCAGTGGCCGCGGATACTCCTGACCAGATGCGCCCGGGACGCGTGTCGCCAGGCGTCCCGGGGACCAGCACTCGCCGTGGTGCCGCCCGGCGGCGCACCGCGTCGAGCATCCCGCGGCGCTGGCACAACAAGTCCGGCCTCCGGTCTGCTCGCTGCAATTCCGTCCCTCCGGCCAATGACCGTCGTGCACCGCGATCACGGCAGGTGCTCGTCGATCCCCATTACCGGGACTTCGGACCTGAGCGTGGTGGCATGTGACGCGCCGCCGGTGAGTTCCGGCTGAACGGGGTCGAGGCCCTCGAAGATCAGAAGCGACCAAGCACCTGATCAAGTTGAGGGCCTCGACGTGGCTGACTGTACTGAGGGCTGCCCTGCTGCGGCGGTGATGTTCGGGGTCGCAGGGATCCGCGTGCTCCTCGCCGAGCGCGACCACCGCGGCCTGCGACTGACGGTCGAGACCGACCAGACCGTCGAGGGGTGCCACGGCTGCGGGGTGCTGGCCGGGCTGCACGACCGGCGTGAGCAGCTGCTGCACGACACCCCGTTCGGGCACCGCCGGGTGCTGGTGCGCTGGCGCAAGCGGGTGTGGCGCTGTCACGAGCCGGCCTGCCCTGTCGTCACGTTCACCGAGACCCATCCCTTGGCGGCGCCCCGTGCGCTGCTGACCCGCCGGGCGGTCATCTGGGCCGCGGACGCGCTGGCCGAGGACGACACGAACCGTCGCGACGCTAGCGCGCCGGCTGGACGTCGACTGGCACACCCTGTGGGACGCCCTTGCGGTCGAGGCGCAGCGCCGGGCCGCCGACCCGACCCGGCTGCAGGGGGTCGAGTCGCTCGGCGTCGACGAGCACGTCTGGCGGCCCGGGCGGTTCGGCGCCGGCCGCGAGGCGACCTGCATGGTCGACCTGTCCCGCAACACGAACGGGCAGGCCAGGCGCGTCTGCTCGACCTGGTGCTGGGTCGCTCCGGCCCGGCTTACTCCGGGTGGCTGACCGCCCAGACGCCGGAGTTCCGAGCCAGCGTCAAGCACGCCGCGCTGGACCCGTTCCGGGGCTACGCCAAGGCCCTTCGCGATCACCTGTCCGACGCAGTGCAGGTGCTGGACGCCTTCCACGTAGTCAAGGCACCCAACTCGTCGACGAGGTCCGCCGCCGCGTGCAGCAAGAACAGCTCGGCCGGCGCGGCCATCGCGACGACCCGCTGTACAAGATCCGCGGACTGCTGCGGCACGGCGTCGAGCACCTGACCGTCAAGCAGCAC
>JALYMN010000321.1 GCA_030773675.1 Actinomycetota bacterium | reverse complement strand
CACCCCGAGCAAGGACGTCTGACATGGTCTTCACGCCGGTCCTGTCCCGCCACTGGGACGACGCCGACTCCTTCACGATCGACAGCTACACCCGGCACGGCGGCTACACGGCGCTGCCGAAGGCGCTGGCCATGGAACCCGACGCGGTCATCGCGCTCGTGAAGGAGGCCGGTCTGCGCGGCCGCGGCGGCGCGGGCTTCCCCACCGGGATGAAGTGGGGCTTCATCCCGCAGGGCTCCGAGGGCCAGGGTGCGAAGCCGCACTACCTCGTGGTCAACGCCGACGAGTCCGAGCCGGGGACCTGCAAGGACACCCCGTTCATGATGGCCAATCCCCACGAGCTCGTGGAGGGCGTGATCATCGCGTCCTACGCGATCCGCGCCCACAAGGCCTTCATCTACGTGCGCGGCGAGATCGTCCACGTCTACCGGCGGCTGCTCCACGCCGTCGAGGAGGCCCGCGCCGCCGACCACCTCGGCACCGACATCCACGGCAGCGGCTTCGACCTCGACATCGTCGTCCACGCCGGCGCGGGCGCCTACATCTGCGGTGAGGAGACGGCGCTGCTCGACTCGCTCGAGGGCTACCGCGGCCAGCCGCGGCTGCGCCCGCCGTTCCCGGCGACCCACGGCCTGTACGCCAGCCCGACGGTCGTCAACAACGTCGAGTCGATCGCGAGCGTCCCCAGCATCGTGCTGCACGGCGCGCCGTGGTTCTCCTCCATGGGCACCGAGAAGAGCAAGGGCTACACGCTGTACTCCCTGTCCGGCCACGTGAAGCGGCCCGGGCAGTACGAGGCCCCGCTCGGCGTCACCCTGCGCGAGCTGCTCGACCTCGGCGGAGGGATGCGCGAGGGCCACCAGCTCAAGTTCTGGACGCCGGGCGGCTCGTCAACCCCGCTGCTGACGGCCGACCACCTCGACGTCCCGCTGGACTACGAGGCGGTGCAGGGCGCCGGCTCGCTGCTCGGCACCAAGGCGCTGCAGTGCTTCGACGAGACCACCTGCGTCGTGCGCTGCGTGCTGCGCTGGACCGAGTTCTACGCGCACGAGTCCTGCGGCAAGTGCACCCCCTGCCGCGAGGGCACCTACTGGATGGTCCAGATCCTGCAGCGGATGGAGGCCGGCCTCGGCACCGAGGAGGACCTCGCCACGCTGCTCGACACCTGCGACAACATCTTCGGCCGGTCGTTCTGCGCCCTCGGCGACGGTGCGACCAGCCCGATCGTGTCGGCGATCATCTGTGAAGACTGCACCAAGAAGCAGAAGAAGCAGGCGGAGCAAGGGGTGACGCGGCCGATCGTCTGCCCGCACCGGTTCCGGCAGGAGTTCATCGACCACATCGCCAACCAGGCCTGCCCGTTCGACCCGGTCGCCTCGACCGTCTTCGCGGCCGGCACCCCTGGCAACACCGTGCCCAACACCGCTCTCTCGGGATCACCGCTGTCATGACCGTCACCCCCACCAGCCCTGCCGAGGCGGCTCCGAAGGCCGACCTCGTCACGCTCACCATCGACGGCTTCGAGGTGAGCGTGCCGAAGGGCACGCTCGTCATCCGGGCCGCCGAGATGATCGGCATCCAGATCCCGCGGTTCTGCGACCACCCGCTGCTCGACCCCGTGGGCGCCTGCCGGCAGTGCATCGTCGAGGTCGAGGGGCAGCGCAAGCCGCTCGCGTCCTGCACGACCACGGTCACCGAGGGTATGGTCGTGAAGACCCAGCTCACCTCGCCGGTCGCGAAGAAGGCGCAGGAGGGCACGCTCGAGCTGCTGCTCATCAACCACCCGCTCGACTGCCCGGTCTGCGACAAGGGCGGCGAGTGCCCGTTGCAGAACCAGACCATGACGAACGGGAACGCCGAGTCGCGCTTCCACGACGTCAAGCGCACCTTCCCGAAGCCGATCGCGATCTCGACCCAGGTGCTGCTCGATCGCGAGCGGTGCGTGCTGTGCGCCCGGTGCACGCGCTTCCAGCAGCAGGTCGCCGGCGACCCGTTCATCGAGCTGTTCGAGCGCGGGGCCCTGCAGCAGGTCGCGATCTACTCCGACGAGCCGTTCGAGAGCTACTTCTCGGGCAACACCGTCCAGATCTGCCCGGTCGGCGCGCTGACGAGTGCGGCCTACCGCTTCCGCGCCCGGCCGTTCGACCTCGTGTCCTCGCCGATGGTGTGCGAGCACTGCGCCTCGGGCTGCGCCCTGCGCACGGACCACCGGCGCGGCAAGGTGCTGCGCCGCCTGGCCGGCTACGACCCGCAGGTCA
>JALYMN010000320.1 GCA_030773675.1 Actinomycetota bacterium | reverse complement strand
GTGTGGACCAGTCGCGCGGCCGGTAGGAGTACTTCTCGCTGTTCTGGTACTCCTCGCTGCCCGGCTTGACGGCCACGTGCTCGTAGAGCTCGTAACCGGCGTAGACGCCGTACGTCGGGCTGAGCAGCGCGGCGAGCACGGCGCGGATCTTGAACACGGGCGGGCCGCCGTACTGCAGCGACGCGTGCAGGATGTCGGGGGTGTTCACGAAGAAGTTCGGCCGCATGTAGTCGGCCGCGTCGACCAGCTCGAGGGCGTAGTCCTGCAGCTCCTGCTTGCCGGTGCGCCAGGTGAAGTAGGTGTAGGACTGGGTGAAGCCGATCTTCGCCAGCTCGTGCATCATCGCCGGCCGGGTGAAGGCCTCGGCGAGGAACAGCACGTCCGGGTCGGTCTTCTTCACCTCGGCGATGAGCCACTGCCAGAAGTTGAGCGGCTTCGTGTGCGGGTTGTCGACGCGGAAGATGCGCACCCCGTGGCTCGTCCACACGCGGACGACGCGCAGCACCTCGGCGTAGATGCCCTCGGGGTCGTTGTCGAAGTTGATGGGATAGATGTCCTGGTACTTCTTCGGCGGATTCTCGGCGTAGGCGATCGAGCCGTCGGCGCGAGTGGTGAACCACTCCGGGTGCTCGCGGGCCCAGGGGTGGTCGGGCGCGGCCTGCAGGGCGAGGTCGAGCGCGACCTCCATCCCGAGCTCGCGGGTACGCGCGACGAAGGCGTCGAAGTCGGCGAAGGTGCCGAGGTCGGGGTGGATCGCGTCGTGGCCGCCCTCCGCGGACCCGATCGCCCAGGGGGAGCCGGGGTCATGCGGCCCGACGTCGCTCGGGTCGCCCCCCGGGAACTGTGCGCTGTTCGGGCCCTTGCGGTTGACCCGCCCGATCGGGTGGACCGGCGGCAGGTAGACGACGTCGAACCCCATGTCCGCGACGGCGGGCAGCCGCTCCGCGGCGGTGCGGAAGGTGCCCGAGCGCAGCACGCCGTCCTCGTCGGGCGCCGCGCCCTCGCTGCGCGGGAAGAACTCGTACCAGGCGCCGTACAGCGCCCGCTGCCGGTCGACCCACACCTCGCGTGTCTCGCTCGGCGTGACCAGCCGGCGCACCGGCGCCTGCTCCAGCCGCGCCACGACGTCGTCCGCGGTCGCCGCGGCCATGCGGTCCTCGGGGGAGCGCGCGCCGTCGCGCAGCAGCTTCGCGAGGTCGGCCTCGCCGGCCTGCTCGTAGAGCCGGGCGCCCTCCTCGAGCATGAGGTCGACGTCGACGCCGGCGTCCACCTTGAGCGGCGCGTCGTGCCACCACGTCCCGAGCGGATCGTCCCAGCCCTCGACGAGGAAGGTCCACAGGCCCTCCGCGTCGAACAGGACCGGCGCCTCCCACTCGTCCGTCCCGGGCGGGCCCGGGCGCATCCGGAGGAAGGGCGCCGTGCCGCCGTCGGGACGCGTGACGACCACGCTCGCCCCCACCGCGTCGTGGCCCTCCCTGAACACCCGGGCCCGTACGGTGAGCACCTCGCCCGTGACGGCCCGCGCCGGATAGTCCCCGCACGACACCGTGGGCCTGACAGCTGTGACTGCGATGCGACCGATCATCGGCGGCGACGGTACCCATGAGGGACACCGCCACACGAGGGCGCCGACCGGGCGGCGGCCCGGGTCAGGCCGCGGCGGACGCGCGCTGTAGCCGTGCCGCCACGCCCAGGAACAGGCTCTCCGCCTCCGGGCGAATAGGGTTGCCGCTCGTGAGAGCACTCCGCCGCTTCACCGTCCGACTCGCGCTGCCCGCGCCGCTCGCGCCCCTGAGCGAGCTGGTGATGAACCTGCGCTGGTCGTGGCACCACCCGTCGCTCGACCTGTTCGCGAGCGTCGACCCGCAGGTCTGGCAGGCGGTCGACAAGGACCCCGTCCGCCTCCTCGGCGAGGTCGCCCCGCAGCGGCTGGCCCAGCTCTCCCGCGACGAGGAGTTCCTCGGCCGGCTGCAGGCCGCCCACGACGACCTGCAGCGCTACCTCACCGAGCCGAAGTGGTACCAGGGGCTGTCCGGCTCGCAGGAGGGAACGGCGGCGTCGATCGCCTACTTCTCGCCCGAGTTCGGCGTCACCGAGTCGCTGCCGCAGTACTCCGGCGGCCTCGGCATCCTCGCCGGCGACCACCTCAAGGCGGCGAGCGACCTCGGCGTCCCGATCCTCGGCGTCGGGCTGCTCTACCGGGCCGGGTACTTCAAGCAGTCGCTCAACGCCGAGGGCTGGCAGCAGGAGCGCTACCCCCCGCTCGACCCGCACGGGCTGCCGCTGACCCTGCTCACCGACGCGGACGGCAAGCCGGTCGAGGTCGGCGTCGGCATGCCTGACGGCGGGGGCCTGCACGCCCAGGTCTGGCGCGCGCAGGTCGGCCGGGTGCCACTGCTGCTGCTCGACTCCGACGTCGAGGCGAACGAGCCGCACATGCGCGAGGTGACCGACCGGCTGTACGGCGGCGGCACCGACCACCGGCTCCACCAGGAGATGCTGCTCGGCATCGGCGGCGTGCGCGCCATCCGGGCCTGGACCGCGCTGACCGGTGAGCCGGCGCCGGAGGTGTTCCACACCAACGAGGGCCACGCCGGCTTCCTCGGGCTCGAGCGCGTGCGCGAGCTGGTCGAGCAGGGCCTGACGTACGACGAGGCCCGCGAGGCCGTGCGCGCAGGCACCGTCTTCACCACGCACACCCCGGTCCCGGCGGGCATCGACCGCTTCCCGCGCGAGCTCATCGCGCGGCACTTCGGCGGCGACAACGCGGTGCCCGGCGTGCCCGTCGAGCGGATCCTCGAGCTCGGCGCCGAGGACGACCCGCACGTGTTCAACATGGCGCACATGGGGCTGCGGATGGCGCAGCGCCGCAACGGCGTTGCGAAGCTGCACGGCGTCGTGAGCCGCTCCATGTTCAGCGCCCTGTGGCCGGGCTTCGACGCCGCCGAGGTGCCGATCACCTCGATCACCAACGGCGTGCACGCGCCCACGTGGGTGCAGCGCGAGGTGTTCGAGCTGGGGGAGCGCGCGGTCGGCCGCGGCCTCACCGAGGAGGCGCAGGGCTGGGAGGGCGTCGCGCAGGTGCCCGCGCCCGACGTCTGGGCGGTCCGGCGGGTGCTGCGCGAGCGGCTGGTGCACGAGGTGCGCCGGCGGCTGCGCGCCTCCTGGCTGCAGCGCGGCGCCACCTCCGCCGAGCTGGGCTGGACCGACAGCGTGTTCGACCCCGACGTGCTCACCGTCGGATTCGCCCGGCGCGTGCCGTCGTACAAGCGACTCACGCTCATGCTGCGCGACCCGGAGCGGCTGCGCTCGATCCTGCTGCACCCCGAGCAGCCGGTGCAGTTCGTCATCGCCGGCAAGGCGCACCCCGCCGACGACGGCGGCAAGCAGCTCGTGCAGGAGATCGTGCGCTTCGCCGACCGGGCCGACGTCCGGCACCGGATCGCGTTCCTGCCCGACTACGACATCGGGATGGCCCGTTACCTGTACGGCGGGTGCGACGTCTGGCTCAACAACCCGCTGCGCCCGCTCGAGGCCTGCGGCACCTCCGGGATGAAGGCGGCGCTCAACGGCGGGCTCAACCTGTCGGTGCTCGACGGCTGGTGGGACGAGATGTACGACGGGGAGAACGGCTGGGCGATCCCGACCGCCGACGGCGTCGACGACCCGCACCGCCGCGACGACCTCGAGGCCGCGGCGCTGTACGAGCTGCTCGAGCAGCAGGTGCGCACCCGGTTCTACGACCGCGGCGCCGACGGCGCGCCGCAGCGCTGGGTGGAGATGGTGCGCCACACCCTGCAGTCGCTCGGCCCCAAGGTGCTCGCCAGTCGCATGGTGCGCGACTACGTGCACCAGCTCTACACGCCGGCCGCGCAGTCCTCGCGGGCGCTCGCCGGGTCGGGGTACGCGCCGGCGCGGACGTTGTCGGCCTGGCGGTCGGAGGTCTCGGCGCGCTGGCCGCAGGTCCGGGTCGCGCACGTCGAGGCCGGCGGCGTCGGTGACGCCCCGCAGGTCGGCGCGACGCTGCTGCTGCGCGCGACCGTCGACCTGGCCGGGGTCGACTCGCGCTCGGTGCAGGTGTCGGTGGCCTACGGCCGGGTGGACGAGGCCGACCAGCTGCAGACGCCGCAGGTGCGCCCGCTGTCGTTCGTCGGGCCGGGCGAGGACGGCCTGCCACGCTTCGAGGGCGAGGTGCCGCTGGAGCGCGCAGGCTCGTTCGGGTACACCGTGCGGGTCCAGCCGCACCACGACCTTCTGCCCGGCGACGCCGACCTGGGCCTGCTGACGACGGCCTGACCGGGGGAGCGGCGACTGGTCACCCGGGCAGGTGGGGAGCTCGCGGGGACCAGCGCCCGATGGTCCGGCGGGGCGCAGGGAGCGCCCGCAGGGACCACCGCAGGAGCACCCGTGTCCGTCCGTCGCAGCGCTCGTTCCGCCGCCGTCGTCCTGGCCGTCGTCTCCGGGCTGCTCGCCGCCGTGCTCGCTCCGGCCGGGGCCGCATCGGCGGCGCCGCGCCCCGCCGCGCCGGCGCCGGTGACTGCGCTGTGGGTCTGGGACACCGCGACGCCGGACGCGACGCTGGCGCTGGCCCGCCGGCAGCGCGTGACGACGCTGCTCGTGCACGTGGTGCCCGACGTCACGGCGAAGCCGGCCGAGCTCGCGGCGCTGCGCGCGCTGGTCGGCCGGGCGCGCACCGCCGGGCTCAAGGTCGAGGCGGTCGGCGGGGCGCCGGACTGGCCCCAGGTGTCCAGCTGGGTGGTCGCGCACTGGCTCCGCCCGGCCCTCATGGCGGCCACCTTCGACGCCGTCCAGCTCGACGTCGAGCCCTACCTCGACCCCACCTGGACGACGGACCGCGCGCGGGCCGTCGCGGGCTTCCTGTCGCTGCTCCGCACGGTGGACTCGGCCACCAAGCTCCCGCTCCACGCGGCCGTCCCGTTCTGGTTCGACCAGGTGCCGACCGCGACCGGCGAGAGCCTGGCCCGCGCGGTGGCCCGGGTCGCCCCGCAGGTGACCGTGATGGCCTACCGGTCGGCGCTCGACGGCGGCAACGGCCTGCTCGCCCTGGCCGAGGGCACGCTGCGCGAGCTGCAGGCCGGCGGCGGCACCGGGCTGGTCGGCGTCGAGACGCTGCCGATCGCCGAGGAGGACGGCGGCGCGGCGCTGACGTTCGCCGACGACGGCCTCCCGGCGCTGCTCAGCGCGCTCGACACGGTGCGGCGCACCTTCAGCGCGTCCACCTCGCCGGTGCGGTCGGCGTACGCCGGGGTCGCGGTGCACGACGTCGAGGGCTGGGCGGCGCTCGGCGGCTGACCGGCGCCTCGCACCTCGCAGGTGCGGAGGGTCCGTGCTGCCCTGACAGCGCGGATCCTCCGGTCCGGCGTCGCCGCTGGGTCCGGCTGGCACCCTGTGTGCGTGACGCGTTCACGCTCCGTGCTGCTCGTGGACGACGACCCCCTGGTGCTGCTCATGACCGGGCCCTGCTGCAGGCCGAGGGCTGGTCGGTGCGCGAGGCCGCCAGCGTCGCGGAGGCCGAGAGGGCGCTGGCCGAGCCGCCGCAGGTCGTCGTGCTGGACGACCAGCTGCCCGACGGCAGCGGCGCCGAGCTCGCGGCGCGGGTGGGCGCGCTCGCGCCGGACGCTGCCGTCGTCCTGCACACCGGG
>JALYMN010000319.1 GCA_030773675.1 Actinomycetota bacterium | reverse complement strand
GACCTCCGCCGGCGCCCTCTAGCCGCGGCGCCGGCGCACCACGCTGCCGAGCAGGACGAGCAGCCCGAGCCCGGCGGCCGGCGCGCCCGACAGCAGCTGCCCCGAGGAGGCGGGCTTGGGGGTGCGCTTCTTCCCCGGAGCGGGGAGCAGCTCCCGCGGCTCCAGCGGCGGCACGGTGCGCCCGAGCCCGCGGAAGCGGTAGACGTCCAGTCCCCGGCCGAGGTCGTTGCCGACGCCGTAGAACGAGCCGTCCGCCGCGATCTTGTTGGTCTTGAAGGACCAGGTGTTGGCGTCGTCGAAGACGATGCCGCCGATCTCCTCGATCCCGCCCTGGCTGCCGCGCAGCACGGTGGTCGGGCTGCCCGGCTGGTCGGCGAACGCGTCGAGGTCGAGCACCCGTACGCCCTGGTCGTACCAGGCGACGGTGATCATCTCCTGCTCGCTGTGCATGCGGAAGACGTGCGCCGTGCAGGTCGCGGTCGAGGGCTTGCTCTCGGCGATGAACCAGGCCGCGACCTTCTGCGGCGCCTTCTCCCGCTCGCCGGTGATGTCGTAGAAGTGCAGCCCGCCGCCGGGGCAGTTCGTGCCGGTCGCGGCGCCGGCCTGCTCGTCGGAGACGACGAGGAAGGTGCGCTTCGTGCCGTCGGCCCTGGTCAGCGTCAGCGGGTCGGCGCCGTGGCTCACCTGCACGGCCGGGTCGAGGACCTGCGCGACCAGCCGCGGGGCCGCCGGGTCGGCGGTGTCGAGCACGAGGGTCTGCGAGAGCGCGGCCGAGTAGGCCCGGGTGCCGTCGGCGCTGAACGTGATGTCGTGGCTCTCCGAGCCGAGCGACAGCGGCACGTAGGGCAGCGGGAAGTCCTGCACCTCCACCGGCGCAGCGGGGTTGCGGATGTCGATGACGCTGATCTTCGGCTGCGCGCTCGAGTCCGGGTCGCTGGTGCGCGCCAGCAGGTCGGAGTTGGAGTTGTAGAGGTAGTCGCCGCTGGGGTGCACGGTGGTGTTGTGCGAGCCCTCGGGGACGGCGGCGAAGCCCACGCTGGTCGGGGCGGCCGGGTCGGTGACGTCGAGCAGCACCGTGCCGAGCGCGGTGGCCGGGATGTCGAGGTCCATGCCGCAGCGCGAGGCCGCGCCCTTGGCCCCGAAGGCCGCGTCGGCGGTGTACGCCGCGAGCACCCGCCCGCCCTGCGGGAACACCTGGACGTCGCCCTGCAGCACCTGGCAGTCGTAGACCGCGACCGGGCGGGGCACCGTCGGGTCGGTGATGTCGACGATCTGCAGGCCGTTCTGGTACGTCCCGGCGAAGGCGTAGTCGCGCCCGCCGATCCGCGCGAACTCGACGTCGGTGCCGCCCTGGCCGCGGGTGCCGCCGGTGACGCGGTACTGCAGGTTGGCGACGTGGTCCATGTTTGCGAAGGTGCCGCTCGTGGCCGGCACGACGACGTTCTTGAGGACGACCTCGTCGACGAGGTCGCCATGGGCGAGCGCCGGAGCCGCGGGCGCGGCGAGGGCGAGCGCGACGGCGACGGGGCCGGCGAGAGCGGGGACCGCGAGGGCGCGCAGCCGCACGGGGACCTCCGGGAGACGAGGCACCTCCCGGTGCCGCGGCGTGGACTGCGGGAGGAGTTCGCCGTCGGGCGCCGCTCTCCTGCCTCGGCCGCGGGGGTCAGGCAGCGAGCAGCCTCCCCACGACCTCGCCCGCCCGACGCACGCCCGCGTCGTCGACGTCGAGGTGCGTGACCAGCCGCACCCGCCGCGGCCCGACGACCGACATCAGCACGCCCTCCTCGCGGGCGGCGGCGGCGAGGGCGGGGGCGTCGGGCACCGCCAGCGGGACGATGTTGGTCTCCGTGCGCGCGGCGAGCACCGCGCCCAGCTCGGCGGCCCGGCGGTGGTCGTCGGCGAGGCGCTCGAGGTGGTGCTCGACGGCGTGCAGGCCGGCGGCGGCGATCACGCCCGCCTGCCGCATCCCGCCGCCGAGCCGCTTGCGGAGCACCCGCGCCTCCCGGGCCCGCTCGGTGTCGGTGACTACCACCGAGCCCACCGGCGCGCCGAGCCCCTTGCTCAGGCAGACCGAGAGCGTGTCGAACAGCGCGCCGTACGCCGACAGCGGGGTGCCGCTCGCCACCGAGGCGTTCCAGATCCGCGCCCCGTCGCAGTGCAGCGCCGCGCCGTTCGCGTCGACGAGCGCCCGCAGCTCCTTGAGCGCGTCGAGGGGGTGCACCGCGCCGCCGCCCCGGTTGTGGGTCTGCTCCACGCTGACGGCGGCCGTCGGCACGGTCCCCCACCCCGCCGGGCGCAGCTCGGGCTCGACGTCGGCGGCGGTGACCAGCCCGCGGGGCGCGCTGACGGTGCGGCTCTGGATGCCTCCGTACCGGGCCGCGCCGCCGAGCTCGTAGGTGACGATGTGGTCCTCGCTGCCGCACAGCAGCTCGCCGGCGGGCGGGACGACCAGCGCCAGGCAGATCTGGTTGCCCATGGTCCCGGTCGGCACGAACACCGCCGCCTCGTGGCCGAACAGCCCGGCGACCCGCTCCTCGAGCGCCCGGACGGTCGGGTCCTCGCCGTACACGTCGTCGCCGACCTCCGCGGCCGCCATCGCGGCGCGCATCGCGTCGGTGGGGCGGGTGAGGGTGTCGCTGCGCAGGTCCACGAGCTCGGTCACCCGCCTACGATACGGAGGTGGAGGACAGCCCCTGGGCGCGGCGGCTGCTGCCCCCACTGGTGCCGCTGGTGCGGGTGCACGCCGACCGCGTGCACGACGCGGCGCTGCGGCTCGGCCGCGCGCCGGCCGGCGACGTCGTCGAGCGGACGGCGCTGGAGCTGCGCGCGCTCGTCGAGCGCGACCCGGCCGCGGCGGCCGACCCCGTCGGCACGTGGTTCCGGCTGCTCCGCGAGGCCCC
>JALYMN010000318.1 GCA_030773675.1 Actinomycetota bacterium | reverse complement strand
GGCGACGCCGACCTGGACCGGCGGGCACGGGCCCTCGAGCAGCTCGTCGACCCCGTGCGCGAGCAGCTGGGCCGGGTCGAGGGCCAGCTGTCCGCGCTCGACCGCGAGCGGGTGCGCGCCTCCGCCGAGCTGCGCGCGCAGGTCGAGTCGGTGGCGACGGGGTCCGACCTGCTCCGGCGCGAGACCGCCGCGCTCGTCGACGCGCTCCGGCGACCGCAGGCTCGGGGCCGGTGGGGCGAGCTGCAGCTGCGGCGGGTGTGCGAGCTCGCCGGCATGCTGGACCGCTGCGACTTCGACGAGCAGGTGGGCGTCCCCGGGCCCGGCGGCGTGCTCCGCCCCGACCTCGTCGTGCGGCTGCCCGGCGAACGGTGCGTGCTCGTCGACGCCAAGGTCAGCCTCGCTGCGCACCTCGAGGCGCTGGAGGCCGACGACCCGCAGGTGCGGCAGGAGCGAAGCGCGGCGCACGCCCGGCACCTGCGGGCGCACGTCGACCGGCTGGCCGACAAGGCCTACTGGCGGCAGGTGCCCGGCGGGCCGGAGTTCGTCGTGCTGTTCCTGCCCGGCGAGGCGCTGCTGGCCCCGGCGCTCGAGGCCGACCCGGCGCTGCTCGAGCACGCGGCCGCGCGGCGCGTGCACGTCGCCACGCCCACCACGCTGCTGTCGCTGCTGCGGGCCGTCGCCCACGGTTGGCAGCAGGAGGCGCTGGCCGACGACGCGGCGGCCGTGCTCGCCGCCGGCAAGGAGCTGTTCGACCGGCTCGCCACGTTCGGGGGTCACGTCGAGAAGCTCGGGCGCAGCCTCGCTCGCGCGGTGGGCGACTTCAACAGCGCTGTCGGCTCGCTCGAGCGCAGCGTGCTGCCCTCGGTCCGACGGATGAGCGAGCTCGGCCTGGCCGGCGAGGCGCCGGGCGTCGCGACCGTGGAGGACGTCCCCCGCCCGCTCACCGCGGCGCACCTGACGGTGGTCGCAGCGGAGGAGCCGGCGGCGCGGGCCGCCCCGGGCTGAGCGGCGAGCGCGCTGCTCGCGGCCGCCGGACGGCGCGCAGCCGGCGCGGGCGCCTTGTGTGACGTCAGGCACGCTCGGTGGCCGGGAAGCCGGAGGTCCGCGAGAGTGTTCAGGGTAGAGGTTGGACAGGACCCGCAGGACGTCCCCGACAGCGAAGGCAGCACCTGGTGGCCGCACCCACAGCAGACCGTCCGCTCCGCGTCGCCGTCGTCGGCGCCGGGCCTGCCGGCATCTACGTCGTCGACGTGCTGCAGAAGTCGGGCACGCCGGTCGACGTGGACCTGTTCGAGAAGCTCCCGGCCCCGTACGGTCTCATCCGCTACGGCGTCGCGCCCGACCACCCGCGCATCAAGGGCATCGTGAAGGCGCTGCGCCAGGTGCTCAGCAAGCCCGGCGTGCGGCTGCTCGGCAACGTGGAGTACGGCGTCGACGTCAAGCTCGAGGACCTGCAGCGGCACTACGACGCCGTCGTCTTCACCACCGGCGCCGAGAAGGACCGCGCACTCGACATCCCCGGCATCGACCTGCCCGGCTCGTTCGGCGGCGCCGAGTTCGTGTCCTGGTTCGACGGCCACCCCGATGTCCCGCGCACCTGGCCGCTGGAGGCCGAGAAGGTCGCGGTCATCGGCGCCGGCAACGTGGCCCTGGACGTCGCGCGGATGCTGTCCAAGACCGCCGACGAGCTGCTCGTGACCGAGATCCCCGAGAACGTGTACGAGGGGCTCAAGGCGTCGCCGGTCGAGGAGGTGCACGTCTTCGCCCGCCGCGGGCCGGCGCAGGCGAAGTTCACCCCCCTCGAGCTGCGCGAGCTCGACCACAGCCCGAACGTCGAGGTGCTCATGGCGCCGGAGGACTTCGAGGTCGACGAGGCCAGCACGCGGGCGATCAACACCGACAACCAGACCAAGCTGGTCGTCCGCGAGCTCGAGCGCTACGCGATGCGCACCGCCGAGAACGGTCTGGGGGAGCGCCCCCGCAAGCTGTTCCTCCACTTCTTCGAGAGCCCCGTCGAGGTGTACGGCGACGGCAAGGTCGAGGGGCTGCGCACCGAGCGTACCGAGCTGACCGGCGACGGCAACGTCCGCGGCACGGGCGAGTACAACGACTGGCCGGTGCAGGCCGTCTACCGCTGCGTGGGCTACCGGAGCACCGAGCTCGCCGACCTGCCGTGGGACAACCGCGACCACGTCGTCCCGCACGACAAGGGCCGGGTGCTCGACCTCGACGGCAGGCCGCTGCCCGGCGTCTACGTCAACGGGTGGGTCAAGCGCGGCCCGGTGGGGCTGATCGGGCACACCAAGGGCGACGCGATCGAGACCGTCGGCAGCCTCCTGGAGGACCTCGCGGGGCTGCCGGAGGCGGAGGACCGCTCGCCGGAGTCAGTCGTCGAGATGCTCGAGGAGCGCGGGGTCCAGTACACGACCTGGCAGGGCTGGGAGCTGCTCGACGCGCACGAGCGCGCGCTCGGCGAGCCCCACGAGCGTGAGCGCGTCAAGGTCGTGGAGCGCGAGGTGATGGTCGAGGTGAGCCGGCGTCTCGAGCACGGCGAGAGCCCGAGCCAGGTCGACAGCGAGATCGACGAGATCGCCGAGCAGGTAGCGCGTCAGGGCTGATGTCCGCGGGCACGGCTCGGGTCATGACTGACCCAGACGACGTGGACGACCTGCGCGCACCGGGCGGCGAGCGCCTGCCGACCGGTCCCGGCGCCACCGCCGGGCTGCCGGGGGACAACTCCGCCGACGGCGGCGGCCTCGACGTCGACGACCTCGACGACACGACGCTCATGGGCGACGTGGCTCCGCCCGGGCCGACCGACGTGCGATGAGCACGCTCGTGGCCTTCTCCGTCGCGCCGTCCGGCGCGGGGGAGTCGGTCGGCGAGGTGGTCGCGGAGGTCGTGCGCGTCGTGCGGGCCAGCGGCCTGCCGAACGAGACCAACGCGATGTTCACCAACGTCGAGGGCGACTGGGACGACGTGATGGCGGTCGTCAAGCAGGCCGTCGAGGTCTGCGCGGCGTACGCCCCGCGGGTCTCGCTGGTGCTCAAGGCCGACGTGCGGGCGGGAGCGCACGACGCCCTGCACGCAAAGGTGGAGCGGGTGGAGCAGCACCTGCGCGCGCAGCCGGCGAGCGGAAGCTGACGAGACCGGGCTGACGGGTCCGGCTCAGACGTCCGCGAAGTGCTCGACGTGGGGCGGCTGCGCGAAGTGCGGGCCGATCAGCCCGCGCCACTGCGGGAAGCGCTCGCTGTCGCGGAACACCTGGTGCGCGTCGACGCTGTCCCACTCCGCGAGCAGCACGAACCGCGTCGGCGTCTCCACGCCGCGGGTCATGCGCATGCTGCGGCAGCCCGGCGTGCTGGCGACGAGGGCTCTCGCCTGCTCGTAGGCGGCGGCGAACGCGTCCTCCGACCCGGGCTTGACGTCGATCAGGGCGACCTCGAGGACCATGGGCGCAGCCTTCCACAGCTGTCCGGGCGGCTTCCGGTGCGCCCGGCCGCCCAGCGGGCAGCCGGGGCGCACCGGGGTCAGCGTCCGCGGATCAGGTCGCGGACGGCGAGCACGGTGCGCCAGTTGCGCGCCGTCGCCTGCACCCCGAGCCGGGGCGGCTGCCGGGTGAGCGGCGAGTCCCGCATGCCCGCCGTGTAGGCCAGGTACAGCACCCGGTCGCCCACCGCCAGCCGGTCCGGCGCCCAGGCGTCCGGCTCCAGGCCCGCCAGCCGCTCCGCGTCCGGCTGCGCCGACAGGAACGCGACGTGGAGCAGCTTCGGGTCGTCCGGCTCGCCCAAGGGGTTGCCGGCGACGACGGCGTCCATCTCCGCGGCACTGCGGGCCATGACGGCGACGTCCAGCCCCACCCGGGTGCGCAGCCCCTCGCGGGTGCGCTCCTCCAGCGACGCCGCGTCGCCGTCCCAGTCGACGGCGGCGTTGCCGCTCTGCACGTACGTCGCGACGTCGCGGCAGCCCGCCGCGGCGAGCAGCTCGCGCAGGTCAGCCATCCGCACGCGGTGCGCGCCGCCGACGTTGACCCCGCGCAGCAGGACGGCGTACCGGACGACGCCTCCCTCCGCTGCCCGGCCGTGGCTCCCCCGGACGGGTGGACAGGCCAGGCGCCGACCGACCGAGCGTAAGGACAGCACAGGGGAGGTAGGGGATGGGCAAGAAGGCAGCCGCGACCGGGACGACCGGTCCGGAGCTGTCCAAGGCCGAGCGCAAGGCGCAGCGCATGGCGACCCGGCGGCACCGGCCCGGCCTGCTCGACCGGGCCACCCGGCTCGTGCTGGCCCTGTTCGTGCTGTCGGCGGTGGCACAGCACACCCTGCCGGGAGTGGGCTGACCCCCAGGAGGGGTACAAGCCATAGCCTGACGCTCGACGGTCTGCCCCCGGTCGCAGCGGACACCGCGCCGCACCCGTGTGAGGAGGAGAGGCTCGTGCCCGAGCAGGACGTGCCGCTCGCGCAGACCCATCAGCTCGAGCTCGCGCCGGTGCCGGAGTCCGTGCCCGAGGCCCGCCGTCTGCTCACGGAGGTCATGTGCGGCTCCCCGCTCGCCCACCGGCTGGACGACGCCGCCCTCGCGGTCACCGAGCTGGTGACCAACGCCGTGCTGCACGGCCGCGAGCCGATCGTGCTCACCGTGGCCCGCGACGGCGTGCGGCTGCACGTGTCGGTCTGCGACGGCAGTCCCGTCAGTCCCTCGTTCAGCATGCTCGACCCGACCGCGATCACCGGCCGGGGGCTCATGCTCATCAGCGCCGCGACCGACCGCTGGGGGGTCGAGCCCCGTCCGGACGGCAAGAGCGTCTGGTTCGACGTGCACCTGCAGACCGCGCAGGGCGAGCAGGAGCAGGTCGACGTCGACGCGCTGCTGGCCGCGTGGGGCGACGAGCTGAGCGTGGACCCGGCCGCGGAGCAGGTCCGGATCGTGCTCACCGACGTCGACGTGCCGCTCGCCGCCCGCTCCGAGGCGCACGTCGAGGGCCTGCTGCGCGAGCTGACGCTGCTCGTCGGCGACGAGGCGGCGCCCGTCCAGCAGCGGCGCACCGCCCGCCGGGTGCTGCAGGCGGCCGCCGACCTCGACGCCGTCCGCGCCGAGCTGCGCCGGCAGCTGGCCGTCGCGGTCGCCGGGTCCGCCGCCCGCATCGACGTCACGCTGTGCATCGTGCGCGGCGACGCCGAGGCGGTGCGCGACTTCGCGCACGCCGTCGACGAGGCCGACCGGCTGTCCCGCAACGGCGAGCTGCTCGCCGCGCCCGCGCCGCTGGAGCTGACGCACGCCCGGCGCGTGTACCTGCGGCGCATCCTGTCGCAGCTGAGCAGCTAGGAGCGTGAGGGCTCGGCCTGCCCGGTTCGGCAGCGACCCAGCGCACCAGCGCGCGCTGCTCGACAGCCTCGGGGCGGGGCTGTACACCATCGACGCGGACGGGCTGGTCACCGGCCTCAACCGCGAGGCCGAGCAGCTGCTCGGCCACCGGGCGGAGGACCTCCTCGGTCAGCCTGCGCATGCGCGGCTGCACTGCCGGCGGCCGGACGGGTCGCCCTACCCTCAGGAGGACTGTCCGCTGCTCGGGGTGCTGACGACCGGCCGGCGCGCCGACGCCGACGTGGACGCGTTCCAGCGCGCGGACGGCACGCTGCTCCCGGTCTCGTGGGTGTCCTCGCCGGTCGTGCAGGACGGCGAGGTGAGCGGCGCCGTGGTGGTGTTCCGCAGCGAGCAGGTGCGGCAGGCGCTGGACGCGCAGCGCCGGGAGGCGCTCGACGCGGCGCGGGCCGAGCAGGCGCGCGTGCAGGCGGCGCACGACCGGCTGCAGCTGCTGAGCCAGGCCGGTCAGGTGCTGGCGTCGACCCTGGACCTCCCGCAGGCGGTGCGGCGGCTGTCGCGGCTGCTCGCGAACCGCCTCGCCGACTGGTGCGCGCTGGACGTGCTCGACGAGTCCGGCCAGCTGACCCGCCTGGCCCTGACGCACCGCGACGCCGCCCGGGTGCCGGCGGGCGTCGTGCCGCACGCGCTGCCCGACCCCTCCCGCTCGCGGGCGCCGCTGGCCGACGTGCTGCGCACCGGTGAGCCGCTCCTTCTGACCGACCTCCCGCCGGAGCGGCCGGCCGGAGGGCCCGTCGACGAGCTGCTCGACGCCCAGTCCGCGCTGTTCCGCGACCTGCAGGCACGGGCCGCCCTGGTGGTGCCGCTGGCCGTCGGGCGGCGGGTGCTCGGCGCGCTCACGCTCGTGCGCACCGGCGAGCGGGGCTTCACGCCGGAGGACGTCGACCTGGCCGAGGACCTCGCCCGGCGGGCCGCCCTGGCCGTCGACAACGCCCGGCTGCACACGGCGCAGCGCGACGTCGCGGAGACGCTGCAGCGCAGCCTGCTCACCATGCTCCCGCACGTGGACCACATCACGCTGGCCGCGCGCTACGAGCCGGCGGGCCGGCACGCGCAGGTCGGCGGCGACTGGTACGACTCCTTCCTCATGCCCGACGGCTGCACCGCGCTGGTGATCGGCGACATCGCCGGCCACGACGTCGAGGCCGCGGCGCGCATGGGCCAGGTGCGCAACATGCTGCGGGCGATCGCGGTCGACCGGCGCGACCACCCCGACGAGGTGCTGCGCCGACTCGACCTCGCCATCGACGCGTTCCGGGCCGCCGAGTTCGCGACCGTGGTGTTCGGCCGGGTCGAGCTGCTCGACGAGCCGGTCGGGGCGCGCCGGTTCCGCTGGTCCAACGCCGGGCACCCGCCGCCGCTGCTCGTGCACGCCGACGGGCACGCGGAGCTGCTGTCGGAGGAGCCGGACCTGCCGCTCGGCGTACTGCCGGGGGCGCCGCGCACCGAGCACACCCGGGTCCTGCCGCCCGGCTCGACGCTGCTGCTCTACACCGACGGGCTCGTGGAGCGTCGCCACGACCAGGTCGAGACCGGGCCGACCCGGCTGCGGCAGGTGGCCGCGCGGTCGGCCGGCCTGCCCGTCGCCGCGTTCTGCGACGCCGTCCTCGCCGGGCTCGCCGGCACGCACGACGTCAGCGACGACGTCGCCCTCATCGCGCTGCACGTGCCGCTGCCCGAGGACGACGGGCCGCCCCCGCAGGACCGGGTCGAGCAGGGCCGCGCGCGGCAGGCGCACGGACAGCCCCGCCTCACGGCGACCTCCCCGGGCCCGCCGGTGCCCGAGGAGCCGTGACGGGCTGACCTCGGCCCGGCCCTCGGCAGCGGTCCCTCCGCACGCACCCGGACAGCCGGCGCGCCCGCCTCAGCCGGAGCGGCCGAGCGCCAGGACCGTCACGTCGTCCGTACCGCGCGGCAGTTCGGCCATCACCGCGTCGAGCAGAGCCTCGGCCTGCCGGGGCGCCGCCGCGGCCACGCGGCGCAGCCGGTCCACGCCGGAGCCGACGTCCTCGCCGCGCCGCTCGACGAGCCCGTCGCTGTAGAGCAGCAGCCGGTCCGTCCCGTCCAGCCGCAGGTCGAGCTCGTCGTACCTGGCGTCCTCGAGCAGGCCGAGGCCGGGGCCGCGCAGGCGCTCGACCACGTGCCCGCCGTCCGGCGCGAGCAGCAGCGCGGGGACGTGCCCGGCGCTCGCGACCGTGAGCCGGCCGTCGACCGGGTCGAGCTCGGCCACCACCGCGGTGGCGAGCTCGTCGGGCAGCAGGAAGGCCACCAGCTCGTTGAGGCGCTGCAGCGCGGCCGCGGGACCGGCGGCGCGCAGCAGGTAGGCGCGCAGCCCGTGCCGGAGCTGCGCCGTGACCGCCGCGGCGCCGAGGCCGTGCCCGGCGACGTCGCCGAGCACGACCGACACCCGTCCGTCGGGCAGGAGGAACACGTCGTACCAGTCGCCCCCGACGACGTCCTGGGCACTCGGCTGGTAGCGCACGGCCAGGTCGAGGCCCGGCAGGTCGGGCAGCTGCTCGAGCAGCAGCGTGCGCTGCAGGGTCGCGGCCAGTCGGCTCTCCTGCTCGGACCGTCGCAGCAGGACCTCCCCGAGGTGCGCGGCCAGCTGCTCCGCCGCGGCGACCTCGTGCGGCTGCCACGACTCGCTGCTGCCGCGGACCGTCTCGCTCCACCGGGCGAACGAGCGGCGGGGCGACAGCCGCAGGCCGCGCGCGTCCTCGACGAGCTCCTGGCTGTGCGGGTCGCCGCCCCAGTGCACCTCGCGCAGCGTCTCGGGGCGGAACCAGGCGAGGACGTCGCCGGCGGCGGCGCCGCGGACGGGGACGGCGAGCACGCCGACCGCGGTGCCGACCACGTCGTCGGCGTCGGGGACCGCGCGGGACACGGTCTCGGTGGCGGTCGTCCCGGAGCCCGGCAGGGCGGCGAGCAGCTCCCGCACCCGCTCCGGCGCGGGCGTGAGGCCGAGCAGGTGCAGCCGGCCGTCCAGGCGGACCGCGGCGCCCCCTGCGGGCAGCAGGTCCAGCACGCTGTGCTCGTCGCTGACGAGGGCCGACAGGGGGGCGCGCGGCGCGCGCGCGAGCCCCGCCAGCAGCCCGGACTGCGCCTCGGCGACCGCCAGCACCCGGTCGGCGTTCGCCGTCTCGCTGGTCGTTCCGAGCAGCAGCGACGCGGTCCGGCCGAGGAACTCCACCGTGACGCGGTCGGTCGGCGACGGGCGGTGCGGGCCGGCGTAGTGGTGGCAGGCGACGGGCCCCACAGCCGCCCGTCGGTGATCAGCCAGACCGACATGGACGCGACCACCCCCATGTTCGCCAGGTACTCCAGGTGCACCGGGGAGACGCTGCGCAGAGCGGTGAGCCCCAGGTCGAGCGGGCGGCCCTGCCAGCGGTCGGGCACCAGCGGCACCGGCGTGTACGTCGCGTCGGGGATGAGCCGCAGCCACTGGGTGAGGTAGAGCGCGCGGGCCTGCGCGGGGATGTCGCTCGCCGGGTAGCGCAGGCCGAGGAACGGCTCGAGGTCCGCGCGCCGCTCCTCCGCGATCACCTCGCCGATCCAGTCGCGGTCGAAGCGGTAGACCATCACCCGGTCGAAGCCGGTGAGTTCGCGGACGTCGCAGGCGAGGGCGGCGGCGAGGTCGGGCACCGTGCGGGCGGCCTGCAGCCGCTGCAGCACGAGGGGCAGCCGCCGGTTCCAGGCCGCTCCGGCCTCGCGCGCGTCGTCCCGCGGCTCCCACTCGGTGAGCAGCAGCCCGTCGGCGCGCGACGCCGTGACGTCGACCTCGTGCCCCGCCAGCCGCAGCGCGAGCGGCCACACCGGCGCGTCCTCCGCG
>JALYMN010000317.1 GCA_030773675.1 Actinomycetota bacterium | reverse complement strand
TCAGCGCGTACAGGCCCAGGCCGGTGCAGTAGAGGACCATCAGGCCGCCGAGCCCCGGGCGGACCAGCGTGGACAGCGGCACGACGAGCAGCGCGATCGCCGCGGACCGCACCAGCAGCTGCGGGCGGCGTCCCACCCGGTCCGACAGCGCGCCGAAGGGGTACTGCAGCGCGACGAACAGCGCGGTCGCGACGGACAGGGCGAGGCAACGTCCATGTCCCGGCGACGGGCAGTCCGACGGCGGCGCGGCAGGCCGCCGATCGCTACCGGACGAGCAGGGCGCGGGGCTCGCCGGCCCATTCGAGCAGCAGCACGGTCGCGTCGTCCTGCAGCGCGTGCCGCTGGTGCTCGAGGACGGCGACGATGAGGCGCCGGAGCGTCTCCGGCGGCGACTGCCGGTTCGACTCCTGGCGGGTGACGAGGTCGAGCAGGCGCTCGAGGCCGAAGAACTCGCCCTCCTCCGAGCGGGCCTCGATCACGCCGTCGCTGAACAGCAGCAGCCGGTCGCCGGGCTGCAACGACGCCTCGACCACCCGGTCGTCCCGCTCGCCGAACCCCAGGGGTGGTCCGGGCGCGACGTCGACCTCGCCCACCGGCCGGCCGTCCCGGACGAGCAGCGGTGCCGGGTGCGCGGCGCAGAGCAGGGACAGCGTGCCGGTCCTCAGGTCGAGCCGGCCGAACACGCCGGTGACGAAGCTGTCGTCGCCGAACTGCGCCGCCAGCACCTCGTCGATCACGCGGGCCGTCTCCACCAGCGACGCACCGCTGCGCCGGGCGTTGCGGTACGCCGCCAGCGCCACGCTGGCCAGCAGCGTGGCGCCGAGCCCGTGGCCCATGCCGTCCAGCACCGCGAGGTGCAGTGTGTCGCCATCCAGGCTGTAGTCGAAGGCGTCGCCGCCGACCTGGTACCACGGCTCGAGCTGGGCGCAGATGACGAACCGTTCGGTGGCGAAGGTCGTCGGCGGCAGCTGCCGCCAGAGCAGCTCCGCCGGCACCCCCATCGGCACGGCCCGGCGGGTGCGCTCGTAGGAGTCGGTGTACTGGCCCTTGCTGACCAGCAGCTCGCCGAGCACGGCGGCGAGGGTCAGCGCCGGTTCGCGCAGCCGGTCGAGGTCGTCCTCGTCGGCCACCTCCACCTGGCAGACGCCGAGGCGCTCGGTGCCGTCGAGCAGCGGCACCCACAGGCGCAGGCCGTCGGTCGTGCTGACCACGACCTCGCTCATGCGGTACGCCCGCCCGGGCAGGGTGCCGTCCAGGGTCAGGAGGTCGTCGCTGTCCCCCCGGCCGAGCAGCGGGCGGAGCGCGCGCTGGTCGCGGGTGACGACGTAGAGGCGGCAGCCCAGCGCGCCGATCCGCCGTGCGGCCTCGTCAGCGGCGACCGGCAGCTCCTCGGGCGCCATCAGGTGCGACGCCCGCATCAGCCAGGCGACCACCGAGGGCACGACGTCGGCCTGGACCACCACGCCACCCTCCGCCGGGCACGCCCCCGCGAGGGGCGCGCTCGACGTGAGCGTAGGGGGCTCCTCCCCGCTCGGCCCAGCTTCCGTTCCGGTCAGAGGAACTCGAGCCGCACGACGTCCGTGGTGGGGCGGGCCTGGCAGGTGAGGACGACGCCGGCGGCGAGCTCGTCGGCCTCGAGGGCGTAGTTGAAGTCCATCTCCACCGCGCCGTCGACGACCCGGGCGCGACAGGTGCCGCACACGCCGCCCTTGCACGCGTACGGCGCGTCCGGCCGGGTGGCGAGCACCGCGTCGAGGACGGTCTGCCTGTCGCCGTCGACCGGCAGCGTGCTGCTGCGCCCGTTGAGGGTGACAGTGACGGTGGCTGCGTCGGAGGGCGGACCCTCCCGCGGCGGCCGGGGCGGTGGTGCGTCGGCGTGGAAGAGCTCGACGTGCACCCGCTCGGCCGGCACGCCGAGGTCGAGCAGGGTCTGCCGGCCCTCGGTGACCATCCCGAACGGCCCGCACAGGTAGAACTCGTCGATCTCCTCGACCGGCAGGAGACCGACCTGGGCGAGCCGGGTGAGCCGGTCGCGGTCGATGCGGCCGGAGAGCAGCTCGGACTCCTGCTCCTCGCGAGAGAGCACGTTGAGCAGCATCAGCCGGTCGGGGAACCGGTCCTTGAGGTCGGCGAGCTCCTCGAGGAACATCACGTCGCGCGAGCTGCGGTTGCCATAGAGCAGGACGACGTCGCTGGCGGGCTCGACGTCCAGCACCGACGCGGCGATCGACAGCACCGGCGTGATGCCGCTGCCGGCGGCGACCAGCCCGTAGAGGCGACGGCGCGAAGGGTCGAGGTGGGGGCCGAACCGGCCGGCGGGCGGCAGCGCCTCGAGCTCGTCGCCCGGGCGCAGCCCGCCGGTCGCCCAGGTGGAGAACACGCCGCCCTCGAGCTTCTTGACCGCGACCCGGAGCGGTCCGCCGGCGCAGCTGCTGCACACCGAGTAGGTGCGGCGGACGTCCTGGCCGTCGACCACCCGGCGCAGGGTGAGGTGCTGGCCGGGCGCGAAGCGGAAACGCTCCGCCTGGTCGTCCGGCACCGCGAAGGTGACCGCGACGCTGTCGGCGGTCAGCGGCTCGACGGCGGCCACCCGGAGCCGGACGAACCCGGCGCCGAGCTCGGAGCTCGCGCCGGGCTCGGCGGCGAGGGCGCTGGTCGTCACGGCGGGGCTCCTCGTCGGCCGGGTGGCGGTTGCCGCCACCGTCAGTGGGTCTTGAAGTGGTCGAACGGCTCCCGGCAGCTGCGGCACCGCCACATCGCCTTGCACGAGGTGGAGGAGAACCGGGTGAGCTCCTCGGTGTCGGCCGAGCCGCACTGCGGGCACTCGACCACGGGTGCCGGACGGCGGCCCAGCTGCACCAGCACCGGCCCGGACCCGCGGGCCGTCGGCGGGGCGATGCCGAACTCGCGCAGCTTGCGCCGTCCGTCCTCGCTCATCCAGTCGGTGGTCCAGGCCGGCGACAGCACCGTGCGGACCTCGACGTCCTGCCAGCCCTGTCCGGCGAGCGCGGCCCGCACGTCGGCCTCGATCTCCTGCATGGCCGGGCAGCCCGAGTACGTCGGGGTGATCGTGACGACGACCCGCCCGCCCTCGACCTGCACGTCGCGCAGGATGCCGAGGTCCTGGATCGTGATGACCGGGATTTCAGGGTCGGTGACCGCGGACAGCACGGCACGGACCCGCTCGGGAGTGGGGGCGGTGGGCGCGCTCACCAGGTGGCGCCCGGGTGGCTGCGGTGCAGGTGCTGCATCTCGGCGAGCAGGTAGCCGAAGCTCGTCAGGTGCTGCCCGCGCCGCCCGCCGGTGGGACGCCAGTTCGTCTGCGGCAGCTCCAGCGTGGCCTCGGCGAGCGCGTCCGTCACGGCGGCCTCCCACTGCGGGCGGAGCAGGTCGGGGTCGGCCGCAACCCCGCGGGCGACCAGCCGCTCGACGAGCGCGTCGCGCTCGAACAGCTCGGAGGCGTAGGGCCAGACCTGGTCCAGCCCGGTCTGCACCCGCCGGTGCGACTCCTCGTTGCCGTCGCCGAGCCGCACGACCCAGCTGCGGGCGTGGTCGAGGTGGTAGGCGGCCTCCTTGACCGCTTTGCCGGCCACGCCGGCGAGCACCTCGTCGGCGGAGCCCGTCAGCGCCTGCCACAGCGGCAGCTGGTACGCCGACACGAGCAGCTGGCGGGCCATCGTGCGGCCGAAGTCGCCGTTGTCGGCCTGGAACAGCAGCGCGCAGGTGAAGTCGGGCTCGTCGCGCAGGAAGGCGAGGTCGTCCTCGGTGCGGCCCCTGCCCTCGAGCTCGCCGGCGCGGGTCAGCAGGCTGCGCGCCTGGCCGAGCAGGTCGAGCGCGAGGTTGAGCAGCGCGACGTCCTCCTCGAGCTGCGGGGCGCGGTGGGCCCACTCGCACAGCCGCTGTCCGAGCAAGAGCGCGTCGTCGCCGAGCCGCAGCGCGTAGGCGGCGACGTCGAGGTCCGTGCCGGTGGCCGGCGCCGTCACAGGTGGGTCAGCCCCTCGGGCACGTCGTAGAACGTCGGGTGGCGGTAGACCTTGTCGGCGGCCGGGTCGAAGAAGGGGTCCTTCTCGTCGGGGCTGCTGGCGACGAGGTCGCTCGCCCGGACCACCCAGATCGAGACGCCCTCCTGCCGGCGCGTGTAGAGGTCGCGGGCGTTGCGCAGCGCCATGTGCTCGTCGGGGGCGCGCAGGCTGCCGACGTGGGTGTGCGCAAGGCCGCGGCGGGAGCGCACGAACACCTCCCACAGAGGGGTCTGCGCGCGGTGCGGCACGCCCCCCTCGTCGCTGGGGACGTCCGTCGTGGGGACCGCGCCGTGCCCGCCCTCGCTGGTGTAGGAGCTGGTCTCGGTCACGCCGCGCGCACCGCCCTGCGCGCGTGCTTGTCGGCGTACGCCGCGGCGGCCTCGCGCACCCACGCGCCGTCGTCGTGCGCGGCGACCCGGTTGGCGATGCGTTCGCGGTTGCAGGGGCCGTCGCCCTTCATGACCGCGTAGAACTCGGTCCAGTCGATCTCGCCGAAGCGCCAGTGGCCGGACTCCTCGTCGTACCGGAGCTCGGGGTCGGGGACCGTCAGGCCGAGGTGGTGCGCCTGCGGCACCGTCGCGTCGACGAACCGCTGGCGTAGCTCGTCGTTGCTGAACCGCTTGATGCCCCAGCGCATCGACTGGGCGCTGTTCGGGCTCGCGTCGTCGGACGGGCCGAACATCATGAGCGACGGCCACCACCAGCGGTTCAGCGCGTCCTGCGCCATTGTGCGCTGCGCGGGTGTGCCGTTGGCCAGCACGGTCATCGCCTCGAAGCCCTGCCGCTGGTGGAAGCTCTCCTCCTTGCACACGCGCGTCATGGCCCGGGCGTAGGGACCGTAGGAGCAACGCGTCAGCGGCACTTGGTTCATGATCGCGGCGCCGTCGACGAGCCAGCCGATGGCCGCCACGTCCGCCCAGCTGTTCGTCGGGTAGTTGAAGATCGTCGAGTACTTCTGCCGACCGCTGTGCAGCAGGTCGAGCATCTCCTCGCGATCGGCGCCCAGCGTCTCGGCGGCGCTGTAGAGGTAGAGCCCGTGACCGGCCTCGTCCTGCACCTTCGCGACGAGGATCGCCTTGCGGCGCAGGCTCGGCGCCCGGGTGATCCAGTTCCCCTCCGGCTGCATGCCGATGATCTCAGAGTGGGCGTGCTGGGCGATCTGGCGGATCAGCGTCTTGCGGTAGCCCTCGGGCATCCAGTCGCGCGGCTCGATGCGCCCGTCGCTGTCGACGATGTCCTGGAACTCGCGCTCGAGTGCGGTGCGCTCGTCGATTGCCGTCACGTCGTCCTCCCGGTAACTGACCGATCGTTCGGTTGAACCGTGCGGCAGAACCGCGCCGGTGTCAAGACGTACCCCGCCCGGCGGGTATCGCAGACCCGCGTACGGCGGGGCCGCAGGCCGGCAGCCCGCTACGGTCTGCGCGTGACGTCGCCGCCGGCCTCTGCCCCGCGCAAGCCGCCGGGCCGCCCGGCCCGGTACAGCCCGGACGAGCTGCTCGACGTGGTCGTCCGGGAGTTCATCGCCCGCGGCTACGACGCCGCCAGCATGGAGGACCTGGCTCGCGCCACCGGCCTGACCAAGAGCAGCATCTACCACCACGTGACGGGGAAGGAGGAGCTGCTGCGGCTGGCCGTCGCCCGCGCCGTGGACGCGCTGTTCGCCGTTCTTGACGAGCCCGGGAGCAGCACCGGGCCGGCCATCGAGCGGCTCGAGCACGTCGTACGACGAAGCACCGACGTGCTGGCGGCGCAGCTGCCGTACGTGACGCTGCTGCTGCGCGTGCGCGGCAACACCGAAGCCGAGCGGTGGGCGCTGTCACGCCGCCGGGAGTTCGACAAGCGGCTGAGCGCGCTGGTCCAGCACGCCATCGACGAGGGCGACCTGCGCGCCGACCTGGACCCCAGGGTGGTCACCCGGCTGCTGTTCGGAATGGTGAACAGCCTCACCGAGTGGTTCCGCCCGGGCGGGGCGCACCGCGTGCAGCAGGTCGCCGACACGCTGGTCGCGCTGGCGTTCGAGGGGCTGCGGGAGCGGCCGCCGCGCTAGCCGCGTCCGTTCACTGGCGAGGGCGCTGGTCGACGACGCGCTGCGCCTTGCCCTGCGAGCGCTCGATGCCGCCGGGCTCGACGACGTCGCACGCGACGCTCACGCCAACGTTCTCCTTCACCAGGGCGCACAGCCGGCGCGACAGCTGCTCGCGCGTGTCGGACGGGACGTCGGGGCGGGTCTCGACGCGCACGGTCAGCTCGTCCATGCGCTGCGGACGGGTGAGCACGAGCTGGTAGTGCGGCGTGAGGCCGTCGACGCGCAGCAGCAGCTCCTCGACCTGGGTCGGGAAGACGTTGACGCCACGCAGGATGATCATGTCGTCGGACCGGCCGGTGATCTTCTCGATCCGCCGCACCGTCCGCGCGGTGCCCGGCAGCAGCCGGGTCAGGTCGCGGGTGCGGTAGCGGACGATCGGCATGGCCTCCTTGGTGAGGGAGGTGAAGACCAGCTCGCCGTACTCGCCGTCGGGCAGCACCGCGCCGGTCTGCGGGTCGATGATCTCCGGGTAGAAGTGGTCCTCCCAGACGTGCAGGCCGTCCTTGGTCTCGACGCACTCGCTCGCGACGCCAGGACCGATGACCTCGGACAGGCCGTAGATGTCGACGGCGTGCATTTCCGTGCGCGTCTCGATCTCGCGGCGCAGGTCCTCGGTCCAGGGCTCGGCCCCGAAGATGCCGACCTTCATCGACGTGCTCTTCGGGTCGACGCCCTGGCGCTCGAACTCGTCGAGCAGCGCCAGCATGTAC
>JALYMN010000316.1 GCA_030773675.1 Actinomycetota bacterium | reverse complement strand
ATCCAGGCGGGCGTGTGGTGGTGGTCGGGGTGGGCGTGACCGACGAGCACGGCCTGCACGCCCGCGAGCCCGACGCCGGCGCGGGCCGCCGCGCGGGGGGCGTCGGGCCCGACGTCGAGCAGCAGGCGGTCGTCGAGGAGTGCGCTGGTCGAGCCGCGCAGCACCCCGGCTGCGGCGGCCGCGGCGCAGGACGCGCAGGTGCACCACGGGTTGGGCCACCCGTCGGAGGACCCTGTGCCGAGCAGGCGCAGGCGCATGGCCCTACCCTCCCGCACGGCTCGCCGTGGGGGCGTTCCGACGGCACGAGGAGGACCCATGGCGTGGCGCTGGCGCTACGAGGGCGCGGACGGCGGGACGGTCGACCCCGGACCGCTCGACGGCGGCGCGTTCCCCAACCAGAGCGACGCGGAGAGCTGGCTCGGCGAGTCGTGGCGGGAGCTGCGCGAGGCCGGCGTCGAGCAGGTGGTCCTGCTCGACGGCGACCGCGAGGTGTACGGGCCGATGAGCCTGAGCCGGCCCAGCTGACCGCTACGGCCGCCGCTCCGGGCTCTTCGTCCTGGCCGGGTCGGTCTCGACCAGCCCGGCGAGCACGTCGTCGACCTGGGTGAGCAGGTCGGCGTCGAGCGTGCGCCCGGACGCCGCCGCGTTGTCGCGGACCTGCTCCGGGCGGCTGGCGCCGATGATGGCCGAGGCGACGTTGGGGTTGGCGAGCACCCAGGCGATCGCCAGCTGCGCCGGCGTCATCCCGGCCTCCTCGGCGAGCGGCACGAGCTTCTGCACGGCGGTGAGCACGTCGTCGGCCAGGAACCGGGAGATGAAGCCGCTGCCGGTGGCATCGGTCGCGCGCGAGCCCTTGGGCGGGGCCTGGCCGGGCTGGTACTTGCCGGTGAGCACGCCCTGCGCCACCGGGCTCCAGACGATCTGCGACACGCCCTTGCGCTCGCACAGCGGGACGACCTCGGCCTCGATGACCCGCCACAGCATTGAGTACTGCGGCTGGTTGGACACGATCCGGTCGAAGCCCATGTCGTCCGCGATGTTCAGTGCGGCCTCGATCTGCCCGGCCGTCCACTCGCTGACGCCGACGTACATGACCTTGCCGGCGCGGACGAGGTCCTCGAACGCGCGCAGCGTCTCCTCGATCGGGGTCTCGGCGTCGAACCGGTGCGCCTGGTAGAGGTCGACGTGGTCGGTCTGCAGCCGGCGCAGCGACGCGTGGCAGCTCTCCAGCACGTGCTTGCGCGACAGGCCCCGGTCGTTGCGGCCCGGCCCGGTCGGCCAGTACACCTTGGTGAACAGCTCGTAGCTCTCGCGCCGGACGCCCTGGAGCGCCTGCCCGAGCACCTCCTCGGCCTTGGTGCCGGCGTACACGTCCGCGGTGTCGAAGGTGGTGATGCCGACGTCGAGCGCCTCGCGCACGCAGGCGGTGGCCTGCTCGGCCTCGACCTGGCTGCCGTGGGTCAGCCAGTTGCCGTAGCTGATCTCGCTGACGTACATGCCGCTGCGCCCCAGGCGCCGGTGCTCCATGCGCCGGCCCTACCCCGGGCTGCCGGCGGACGACACCGCCGGGACCGGGCCCTCCTCAGACCTGGTCGCCGACGTCCACCTGCGCCGGCGGCATCCGCAGCCGGCGGAAGGTGGTCGAGCGCAGCAGCGCGTAGCCGATGTGGCGCCCTGTGCGCCGCTCGTCGGGGAAGCGCACGCGCACGCGCGAGCGCACCCGGACGCCGAGCAGCACGGCGTCGATGAGCATCGCGAGGATCCCCGCGACCCACACGTTCGTGGCGATGCGCAGGAAGTCGGCGTTGCCCACCACCTGGGCCACCACGAGCAGCACCGCGAGCGGCAGCAGGATCACGCCGACGTTGCGGCGGGCGTCGACGACGTCGCGCACGAGCCGGCGCACCGGTCCGGCGTCGCGGCGCAGCATCGCCCGCTCGTCCCCCGCGACGTAGCCGCTGCGGCGCGAGGACCGGTCCTGGGCGCGCTGCTCGCGCATCCGCTTGACCGCCTCGCGGCGGGTCTGCGGGGGAGGCGGCACCGGCCCGGCGCGGCGGCGCTGCGACGCGCTGCGCTTGGGCGTCGGCCGCCCCTTGCCGAGCGCGCGGCTGCCCTCGGTCCCGGCGTCCGGCGCATCGGCGTCGTCGCTGCGGGGCTCGGGTCTGGTCACGCCGTCGTCACCGGCTCAACAGTAGGGGCGGCGCCGGGACTACGGCAGCGCCAGCATCCGGTCGAGCGCGACCCGGGCCCAGCGGGCCGTCTCCGGCTCGACCTGGATGCGGTGCGGGACGCGGCCGGCGACGAGCTCCTCGAGCGACCAGACGAGGTGCGGCAGGTCGATCCGGTTCATCGTCGAGCAGTAGCAGACGTCCTTGTCGAGGAAGACGACCATCTTGTCCGGGTGGGCGTTGGCGAGCCGTCGGACGAGGTTCAGCTCGGTGCCGACCGCCCAGGCCGAGCCGGCGGGAGCCGCCTCGATCGTCTGGATGATGAACTCGGTCGAGCCGACGAGGTCGGCCGCCTCCACGACCTCGGAGCGGCACTCGGGGTGCACGAGCACGCGGACGCCGGGCACGCGCGCGCGTACCTCCTCCACCGAGGCCTCGGTGAAGCGCCCGTGCACCGAGCAGTGCCCCTTCCACAGGACCATGCTCGCGTCGCGCAGCTGCTGCGCGGTGAGGCCTCCGGAGGGCTTGTGCGGGTCGTAGAGCACGCAGTCGTCGCGCGAGAGGCCCATCTCGCGCACAGCGGTGTTGCGGCCGAGGTGCTGGTCGGGCAGGAACAGCACCGTGCTCCCCTGCGCGTACGCCCAGTCCAGCGCCCGCCGGGCATTGGACGACGTGCAGATCGTCCCGCCGTGCCAGCCGGTGAACGCCTTGATCGCGGCGGAGGAGTTCATGTAGCTGACCGGGACGACGTCGTCCGCGACGCCCGCCTCGACGAGGACGTCCCAGCACTCCTCGACCTGGTCGAAGGTGGCCATGTCGGCCATGGAGCAGCCCGCGGCGAGGTCGGGCAGCACGACCGCCTGGTCGGGCCCGGTGAGGATGTCGGCCGACTCGGCCATGAAGTGCACCCCGCAGAAGACGACGGCCTCGGCCTCCGGCCGCGCCGCGGCCTGCTGGGCCAGCTTGAAGCTGTCGCCGGTGACGTCGGCGAACGCGATGACCTCGTCGCGCTGGTAGTGGTGCCCGAGCACGAAGACCCGGTCGGCGAGCGCGGCCTTGGCCGCCCGGGCCCGCGCGACGAGCGTGGGGTCCGAGGCCGGCGGCAGCGTGCCCGGGCAGTCGACGCCGCGCTCGCTGTCGGGGTCGGCGCCCCGCCCCAGCAGCAGCAGCGCCAGCGCGGTGGGTGCGGGCTCGACGAACACGCTCATGCGGAGCTCCAGGGCCGAGGGGTGCGGGGGATAGCGTCGCACAGACGACAACCCCAGAGGGGCAGACTGCATGCCGTGCGCGTGCTGATCGCTCCAGACGGATTCGGCGGGACCCTGTCGGCGCCCGAGGCGGCTCGGGCGGTCGCCACCGGGTGGGCGTCGGTCGCCCCGGCGGACGAGCTCGACCTGGTGCCGCTGTCGGACGGCGGGCCGGGGCTGCTCGACGTCCTCGCCACCGCGCTGCCGGACACGGTGACGCACCCGGTCGAGGTGGAGGACCCGCTCGCCCGCCCGGTGCGCGCCGCGGTGCTGCTCGCCGGTGGCACGGCGTACGTCGAGAGCGCGCTGGCCTGCGGGCTGCACCTGCTCACGGCGCAGGAGCGCGACGTTCGGCGCACCACGACATACGGTGTCGGGCAGCTCGTCGCCGCGGCCCTGGACGCCGGGGCGCAGCGCGTCGTCGTCGGGCTCGGCGGCTCCGCGACGCACGACGGCGGGTCCGGGCTGCTGGCCGCGCTCGGCGTCGACCGGCTGGACGCCGCCGGCGA
>JALYMN010000315.1 GCA_030773675.1 Actinomycetota bacterium | reverse complement strand
ACGCCCTAGCAGGTGGTGATGCGCTCGGTTAGAGAAGGAAGAAGAACGTAACGATCTAGCTGACGCCCTAACACGTCGTACACGCCCGGGAGGCATTGACAGAACTGACACAACCGGGGTCTCAGGGCTGCCGACGCCCCGCCGCGACCGTCAGGCCGGGCGACCCCGCTCACCCAACGCCATGGCGCCCAACCCGAGCAGCATGAGGATGACGGCCGCGATGAAGAGGACGTAGAACGGCGTCAAGAACACGAGGAGCAGGTCAGCCGGCGGCACGAAGAAGGCGACCAGCGCGAGCGCCGTCCTCCCGTCCGCGAGGAGGCTCCCAACGGTGCCGATGTAGGCGATCCCTCCGGCGATCTGGCCGAGGACGAGCAGGACCTTCCCGATGCCACCCATGGGCGGCACCCTTGCCGGTGATGCCCCTCGCCGTCCAGAGCCCGCTACAGAGCAGACGCGGGCGGGCGAAGTGCCCCGGCGGCGTGACGCCCGCGACGCCGAGCGCTGGCAGCTCCTCGAACCCCGTAGGCCAGCAGCTCGGCCGCGACCCTCGGGTTAGCCCTGCTCGCCGGGCTACAGGACAGGCAGGCCCTGCAGCTCCGCGCGGTCGGCCAGCAGGTCGAGCAGCTCGGCCAGGGGAAGCAGGACGAGCGTGCCGACGTCGGCGGTCGTCACGGCGAGGGGCGGGCAAGCAGTAGCCACGGCCCGAGACGCGGGCGTGGGCGTGGGCGTGGGAACACGGTCGGACATCAACTCACGGGGTGCCCCAGCCCTGGCTGGCCTGCGAGCGTGCAACCGCCCGCACAGTGGAGGCGTACCAGCGCGCCCCGCCCTGCCCGGTGGGCACCGCCGCCGCGTTGAGCTCGGCTGCGATGGCGGCATAGCTCTTGCCCTGCTCGCGGGCGTGCGCGTGCCGCGCTTCGCGCTCACCTCGTCCACCAGGCACGGCCGCGACCTCCCACCCGCGCCGCTCCGCCTCGGCGCGAAGGGTCGTCTCCTGCGCGTCGAGCCCGAGGCCGGACGCCGCCTGCTCGGAGGTGGAGACGCGGACGTACAGCAGCGCTCGGGTGGTCGTCATGGCGGTAGGTCGACCGCAACCCAGGCGCTGCGTAAAGAAGCAACCTGTCCACTTTAGATGGATAACCTCAAACGTGCTTCTGTGGCCCCGCTGCAAGCCGCAGCGACCACGTCCGCCCCCTCAAGGAGTTCACGATGCTCGTCCTCGACCTGCCGGCCACGACCCGCGTCCTAACCAGTGCTGACCACTGCCTTGGCCTGGTTGGAGCACCTCCCCGTGGCGGGGCTCCAGTCCGGCCTGCCAGAGAGTGAGACTCGCGGAATGCGCCTGCTACATGAAGTGCGGAAGCGGCTGCTAATGAGCCGCCGTCGCGCTCGACCTGTCGAGTTGGGTCCCTACGGCATCCCGGTGCCGGTCCTGACAGCTCTCGGCAAGGTCGCCGCCGCCGCAGGGATGCTGGAGATGGCAGCCTTCTTCATGGCTCGGGGACTCGGACCTGGCACCCCAGGCCTGAGGTTCGCGGCGACCCTGGACCAGATCAGGAGCGTGGCCAAGGCCGGGCTTCCGCCGCACTGCACCTGCACGAGTGCTGAGCTGAAGGCGTGGTGCGACGACGCCCAGGCGGTCATGCAGCGCCGGAACGGACGGCTGCACTCCGCCTTCATCGAGCGGGCCACCCACGGGGGGCTGGTCCCGGCGCAGCTCGACCGCAAGCAAGGTGCGTTCCTGCCTGCGTCCGAGGAGGCGTTCCTGGCGCTGTTCAACGAGCTGCACGAGACGATGCAGCGTGGCCTCGACCTGGGCTTCGCCGTGCAGCGCCCCTTAGAGGGAGAGAACTAGGTTCCGGTCGCGCTTGTGACCATCACCGCGATCTCTCTACGCCCGCCCCTCGCAGGTGGCGGCGCTGCCGCCTGAGCCAACCGTTGGCCCGCACCACCGGCACCCGCGGCGAGGGCGAGCAGGTAGCCGGGCGGCACGGTCCCGAGACGGCGCTAGGCCGCGCTGCCCCACCAGCGCAGCCGCTCCACACACGAGTGCAGGAACGCGTCCACGTCCTCCGGCCTGTTCGTGTCCTCCACGACGATGCGCCGGACGAACAGCAATCCGCCGTTCTCCAACAACAGGTCCCGGCTACGGTCTGCGGCGTACCGGCCCGGCTTGGCGTGGTGCCGACCGTCAACCTCGATGCCGAACGCGCGGCCCCGGTACACCACCAGCGCGTCCAGCTCGCGGCGGTGGCCGCGCAGGTTCACGTACGCGTTGGCCACGTAGGCCAGGCCCGGCAGGACGCTGGCCAGCCGCGCCAAACCGGCCAGCAGGGCGCGCTCAGCGTCGGAGCGCCCCTCGTCGGGCTCCGGGAACAGGGCTAGGTTGGACATGGGCGTTCCTCTCCGTAGGGGTGTGTCCAGCGGCGGTCCCTTGGCTGTAGGAGGCAGGGGGACCGCCGCTCTGGTTTGTCGTGCGCTGCTGAGACTGCCAGACAGTTGCGTCCACAGACCGGGCCGCGACAAGTGCTGCCGGACGGTCTGTGGACGCGCTTGTGTGGAACGTGGGGACAGATCGGCGCGGCGCTGTGGACGTGCCAGAAGTCCCAGGTCAGCAGGGCTGCGCGGCTGCACCCACCGCGTTGTCCGAGCCCTGGCCGCAGGGGTAGCGCAAGCATGATCGCCAGTGTCGCGGCACGGGGTCTCACCGCCGCCCACAGAGATGTGCCTTCAGTGTGGACGGTTCCGCTGCAACACCAGTTTGCGGCAGGGGTATCACGAGCCTAGGTTGTGGAACCTGTGTCTGCTCTGCCGACGGCATCACGTCCTCTGGCACCTCGGCAAGATCGCCCTCGCCGATCTGCACCTCCCGTGGCTCACCCCCGACGACCCGGACCCGTCCGATGCCTGATTCAGAGGGGTGGTGCGACGTCGAGGAGGAGCGCCGAGTTGGGGACGCCGGGTCGAGGAGTCGCGTCTGGGTCCGGGTCGGCCTCGGTGACCGGGGGCCGAGCGCGGGAGACCGCGGGGGCAGCACCGCGGCGGACCCCGCCGCGTCACCGCTCGGCACGCGTTGCCGGTCGAGGCCCGGCGCCGGGGCGACGCTCGCGCATTGGTCCGACGCTTGCGCATTGGTCCGACGCCGCGTGGATCCGACGCTCGCGGGATGCGGCACCACGAGTCAGCGGCCCACGCCGGCTTCCTGGTCAAGGGTTGGTCGTGGGCGTCGAGTCGGCTTCGTGCGCGGGGGCCGAGTCCTGATCCGAGGCCAAGGCGGGGCCGGATGCCGAGGCCGGGCCGGAGGCCGAGGCTGGGTGGGACGCAGGCGGGCGCTCGGTCGCCGCTGCGTGATCCAGGTCGAGGAGCTCGTTCCGCTCGAGTGCCGAGATCTGGGCCAGCCGCCGGGCGTGGACCCCGCCCTTGAACGGGGTCCTCAGCCAGGTGTCGAGGATCTGGTCGGCCAGCTCGGGGGTGACCACCTTGGCGCCGAGCACGAGGACGTTCGAGTCGTTGTTGCCGCGCGAGATCTCGGCGCCCCAGACGTCGTGGCACAGCCCTGCACGGATGCCGCGGATCTTGTTGCAGGCGATCGTCTCGCCGGAGCCGCTGCCGCCGATGACGAGCGCACGCTCGGCCGCCCCGTCCACCACGCGCCGGCAGACGTCGGCGCACAGCGGCGGGTAGTCGACAAGCTCGCCCTCCGCCACGCGCGGCGTCCGGTCGTCGACGTCGTGCCCCTGCTCACGAAGCCGTGCGGCGAGCCGGGTCGCGAAGGCCGTGCCGTTGTGGTCGGCCGTCAGGGCGATGCGCATGCGCGGCGGCACCTCGGGTGCGGGAGGTCAGGCGGTCAGGTCGTGCGTGCCGAGCGCGAACACGTCCTCGAGGCGCACCGGCCGCTCGAGGATCCCCTGGTCGACGGCCGCCCGGACGAGGTGCTCGAGCACCCGCCGATTGGGCTCCAGCCCGTACGGCAGCGGGTCGGCCCCGGTCACCTGCATGACCCAGCGGTAAGTTCTGTCGCCCGGACCGGACGCGTCGCCCGCGCGCAGCCGCTCGACGTACACCTGCTTGGCCCGGCCGAAGGCGTCGAAGACCTGGGCGCCGAGGTCGGGGTGCTCGGTCAGCAGGTCGTCCCGCACGACGACGAGGTGGTTGATCGGGAACAGCCCGCGCGTGCGCAGCGCGGCGAGCCCGGCCTCGTCCGCGTCCGGCAGGAGCGGGACGACGTCCGCAGCGTCAAGGTCGGCGCCGACGACCGCGGCGAGCTCTCCGGCGCGCAGCAGTTCTTCGAGCGAGCGGCCCGACTCGACCGGCACGACGTTGGCCGGCGGCCGGTACGCCGCGACGTGCTCGTCGCCCGAGAGCACCCACGTCACGCGCGACAGGTCCACGCCGTGCTCGTCGGCCAGCAGGCTGCGGGCCCACACGCCCGTGGTCACGGTGTAGCCGCGGTTCACGCCCACGCGCCGGCCCTCGAGGTCCTTCGGCGTCCGGACGTCGCCGCCGGCGAGGACCTGCACCGCACGGTGGTGGAACCCGCGCACGAGGAACACCGGGACGGCGGTGAAGCGGACGCCGTGCTCCCGTGCGACCAGGTAGGTCGTCAGCGCCATCTCGGTCACGTCGAACTCGAGGCCGCGGACCATCCGCCGGAACGCCTGGACGAGGACGGGCACCTCCTCAAAGTCGAACCGGAAGCCGGAGGGCGTCACGGTGCCGTCCTTGAGGGCGGCGTTGGCGCCCGACGTGCGGGTGACGGTGCGCAGGAGGGGCTCGGCCATCGGTCGCCTCGGTGGTCGTCGCGGAGGTCCCGTCCGGCTCGTCCGGGCGGTGCCGCGGACCGTAACACTCCTATGGTCTGACCATAAGACCTCGGGCTAGGCTGCGGCCAGACGGGACCGGCGGCGGAAGGACGGACACATGGCAGAGCAGGTGCTGGCGGCGGTACGCACGGGGCCGGGGACGACCGAGCTCCGTGAGCTCCCGATGCCCGACGTCCCGGACGACGCCGCGCTGCTCAAGGTCGAGGTCGCCGGCATCTGCGGTACCGACGTGAAGATGTACGCCAAGCCGCCGTTCGCCGAACCGGTGATCATGGGCCACGAGAACGTGGGCGTGATCGCCAGGGCGGGCAAGGGCTTCACCGAGCGCAAGGGGCTGCGCGAGGGCGACCGGGTCTTCGTCGAGCACTACGTCGGCTGCTTTCACTGCGAGTGGTGCCACGCCGGCGAGTACCGCCACTGCGAGCTCACCGACTGGCGAACCAATCCCGACGCCCGCCGCTACGGCTACACCTCCGCCGAGAAACCCGGGCGGCTCTGGGGCGGCTTCGCGCAGTACATGTACCTGCCGTGGAACTCGGTCACCCACAAGGTGCCGCACGGCGTGACCGCCGAGCTCGCCGGCCTGGTCACCCCGCTGTCCAACGGCATCGAGTGGGCGCTCAACGCCGGGGGCGTCGGCTACGCCTCCACGGTGCTCATCCAGGGCCCGGGCCAGCAGGGGCTGTCGCAGGTCGTGGCCTCCAAGCAGGCCGGCGCGTCGCTGATCATCGTCACGGGGACCACCCGTGACGCGAGCCGGCTCGAGCTGGCCGAGGCGCTCGGCGCCGACGTGAGCATCGACGTGCAGCAGGAGGACGCGCTCGCCCGCGTCCGCGAGGTCACCGGCGGCCGCGGCGTCGACGTCGTCCTGGACTGCACCTCCGGCGCGGGGACGGCGCCGGTGCTGCTCGGCATCGAGGCGCTCAAGCGCCGCGAGGGCGTCATGGTGACGCAGGGCGAGATGGCCGGCTTCCCCGACTTCCCGCTCAAGAAGATGACCGAGAAGTCCATCACGCTGAAGAGCGCCCGCGGCCACGGCTACCGGGCCGTCGAGCTCGCGCTGGACCAGCTCGCGTCCGGCCGCTTCCCGCTCGAGCGGCTGGCCACCCACCGCCTGCCGCTGCAGGACGTGGACCGGGCCATCCGCATCCTGGCCGGCGAGATCGACGAGGACGCCATCCACATCTCCCTCATGCCGTGGGGCGTGCCGGCGTGAGCGGCCGCGTCGTCCGCGGGGTCCGCCGCGCCGAGCGCGAGGTGGTCGACGGACTCGCGGGCTTCGGCGTCTCGACGATCCACGAGGCGCAGGGGCCCACGAACCTGCTCGCCCCCGCGCTGCGGCCGATCTACGCCGGCGCCCGGGTGGCGGGCACGGCCGTGACGGTGAGCGTGCCACCCGCCGACAACTGGATGATCCACGTCGCGGTCGAACAGTGCGAGGACGGCGACCTGCTCGTCGTCGCCCCGACCTCGCCGTCGTCGGCGGGGTACTTCGGCGAGCTGCTCGCCACCGCCCTGGCCGGTCGCGGGGTGCGCGGGTTGGTCATCGACGCCGGCTGCCGCGACGTCGCGGAGCTCACCGCGATGCGCTTCCCCGTCTGGTCGCGGCACGTCTCGGCCTTCGGCACGGTCAAGGAGACGCTCGGCGACGTCAACGTCGGGCTGGTCTGCGCCGGGCAGTGGGTCGAGCCGGGCGACGTGGTCGTCGCGGACGACGACGGGGTGGTCGTGGTCCCGCGCGCCCGGGCGGCGCAGGTCCTGGCCGCGTCTCAGGCCCGGGAGGACAAGGAAGCGGTCTCGCGCGAGCGCTACCAGCGCGGCGAGCTGAGCCTCGACGTCCACGGCATGCGCGAGCGGCTCGCCCGCAAGGGCCTGACCTACGTCGACCAGGAGAGCCAGTGATCATCGACGTCCACGGCCACTACACGACGACACCGCCGGCGCACCAGGCCTACCGCGACGCGCAGCTCGCGGCGCTCGCCGACCCGTCGCTGCCCGTGCCCGACCCGGCGATCATCCCGGACGACGCGATCCGGGAGAGCATCGAGGGCAACCAGCTGCGCATCCTGCGCGAGCGCGGCGGCGACCTGATGGTCTTCTCGCCCAAGGCCTCCGGCATGGAGCACCACGTGCCCGACCCGGCGACGGCCGTGGGCTGGGCGCAGGCGAGCAACGACCTCGTCGCCCGGGTGGTCGAGCTGTTCCCGGACAGCTTCGCCGGCGTCTGCCAGCTGCCGCAGACCCCGGGCGGGAGCCTCGACGACGCCGTTTCCGAGCTGCGGCGCTGCGTGGAGGACCTGGGCTTCGTCGGCTGCAACCTCAACCCCGACCCGTCGGGCGGTTTCTGGACGTCGCCGCCGCTCACCGACCCGTCCTGGTATCCGGTGTACGAGACGATGGTCGAGCTCGACGTCCCGGCGATGGTGCACGTGTCGAGCACCTGCAACCCCGTCTTCCACCCGCTCGGCGCGCACTACCTCAACGCCGACACCACCGCGTTCATGCAGCTCGTCGAGGGCGACCTGTTCGCCCGCTTCCCGACGCTGCGCCTCGTCATCCCGCACGGCGGCGGGGCGGTGCCCTACCACTGGGGCCGCTACCGCGGGCTCGCGGCGCGCATGGGCCGCCCCGACCCGGCCGAGCTGATGCGCAACGTCTTCTTCGACACCTGCGTCTACCACCAGCCGGGGATCGACCTGCTGACCCGCGTCGTGCCCGCCGAGAACGTCCTGTTCGCCTCCGAGATGCTCGGCGCGGTGCGCGGCGCCGACCCGGAGACCGGCGTCGCCTGGGACGACACCAAGACCTACGTCGACGCCGCCGGCCTCACCGACGAGCAGCGGCAGCTCGTCTACGAGGGCAACGCCCGGCGCGTCTACCCGCTGCTCGACGCCAGGCTCACCGCGGCGGGACGGTAGCCGTGGGCCGGCTGCCGCTGACCTTCGCGTGCGGCGACTACGACCGCACCCGCGCGTTGGAGGAGGGGACGGTCCGCCCGGACGGGATCGACCTGACCTACCTGCGGCTGCCGGTCGAGGAGACCTTCTTCCGCATGCTGCGCCACCGCGAGTTCGAGGTGGCGGAGATGTCGCTGTCGTCGTACGTCGTGTCGCTGGCGGCTGAGGAGTCGCCGTTCGTCGCGCTGCCGGTCTTCACCTCGCGCATGTTCCGCCACGGCGCGGTCTATGTGCACACCGGTTCTGGGATCGAGCGCCCCGAGGACCTGCGCGGCAAGGTCGTCGGCAACCCGGAGTACCAGCTGACCGCGTGTGTGTGGGTGCGCGGGATCCTCGCCGACCGCCACGGCGTCCCGGTCCATGCGGTGCGCTACCTGACCGGCGGGCAGGAGACGCCCGGCCGGGTCGAGAAGGCCGCGCTCGACCTCGGCGAGAGGGCGGACGTCCGCCGCATCGAGGAGGGCCGGACGCTCGCCGCGATGCTCGCCGAGGGCGAGGTCGACGCGCTCTACACCCCGCGCGTGCCGTCGCCGTTCGTCGCCGGCGACCCGCGGGTGCGCCGGCTGTTCGCCGACCCGGTGGCGGCCGAGCGGGAGTACTACGCCGACACCGGCATCTTCCCGATCATGCACGTCGTCGTCGTCCGGCGGGACGTCTACGAGAGGCACCCGTGGGTGGCGCAGTCGTTGACCAAGGCGCTGGGACTGGCCAAGCAGCGGGCGGCGGCCGAGCTCTACGACACCTCGGCGCTGCGCTTCATGCTGCCGTGGATGATCGCCGACCTCGAGCAGACGCGGTCGCTCATGGGCGAGGACTACTGGTCCTACGGGCTCGAGCCGAACCGCAAGACGCTCGCGACGTTCCTGCGCTACCACGCCGACCAGGGGCTGTCGGCGCGGCTGTGGCAGCCGGAGGAGCTGTTCGCGCCGGAGGCCACGGAGGCCGCGGTCATCTGAGCCGGACGGCGCCCCGCCCGGGCGCCGCGCTCAGGCGGCGACGACGAGGCTCTTCAGCGGAGTGCTCGCGTCGCCGGCCCGGTCGGCCGGGATGGTCCCGCCGGAGCCGAGCGTCCTGCGCACCACGAGGTAGTCGGCCGTGGCGTTGACCGCGTCGACCGCCAGCAGCTGCTCGCCGCGGTAGTACAGGACCGAGAACTTCTCGGCGTCCGGGTCGCCGCGCACGACGTGGGCGTCGTAGCCCACCGCGAGCCCGGCGATCTGCAGGCGCAGGTCGCCCTGGTTGGACCAGAACCACGGCACCGTGCCGGTCGTGCTCGCGTCCTGCCCGAGCAGGGTGGCGGCGGCCACCTGGGCCTGCGACGTCGCGTTCTGGACCGACTCCAGCCGCACGCGCTCCGCGCCCGTGAGCGGGTGCGGCAGCACGGTGCAGTCGCCGGCCGCGACCACGGACGGCGCGCTCGTGCGGGCGTGCGCGTCGACCACGATGCCGCCGTCGCACTCGAGCCCGAGCTGCGCGGCGAGCTCGGTGCGGGGCACGACGCCGATCCCGACGACGACGAGGTCCGCGGGCAGCTCCCGCCCGTCGGTCAGCCGCACGGCGGTGACCCGGCCGTCCTGCCCCTCGACCGCGGCGAGCACGGCCGACAGGAGCACCTGCGTACCGCGCCGCTCGTGCGCCTGCCGGTAGAACTCCGACACCACGGGCGCCACCGCCCGTGCGATCAGCCTGTCGGCGGCCTCGACGACGGTGACGGTCTTGCGCGCAGCGCGCGCGACCGCGGCCGCCTCCAGGCCGATGAAGCCGCCGCCGACGACGACGACCCGCTCCGCTCCGTTCAGGCGCTCGCGCAGCGTGGCGGCGTCGTCCAGGTCGCGCAGGTAGCAGACGCCGTCGAGGTCCGCCCCGGGCACGGTGAGCCGGCGGGGGCTCGCGCCCACGGTGAGGGCGAGCCGGTCGAAGGCGAGCTCGCGCCCGGCCGCCGTCCGGGCGAGGCCGCCGCCGGTGCCGAGGGCGACGTCGGCGATCCGCTCGCCGCAGACCAGGTCGATGCTGTTGTCGGCGTAGAAGGCAGGGGTGCGGAAGGCGAGCTTGTCGGCCTCGGCCGCCCCGGCGAGGAACTCCTTGGACAGCGGCGGGCGCTCGTACGGCGGGTGGACCTCCTCGCCGACGAGGGTGATCGCCCCGTCGTCGCCCAGCTGGCGCAGTGACACGGCGAGCTGCAGCCCGGCCTGGCTGGCACCGACGATGAGCGTGCGAGGCATGAGGTCCTCCGGGCCGTCGACCGGGCGCTGAATGGCCTGACCATTCTGCCTCTGGTCCTGCCTCGCGTCAGCCCCGGGTCCCGGAACGCGGAGCGGCGCCTTACTCCGTGGGACGGTGGACGCCTCAGGAGCTGACGGGGCTGACCAAGTCGCGCAGCGGCACCCACCGCGCGGGAGCGGGGGTGACGGCCCGGACGGCCTCGGCCTCCCGGAGGACCATGCGCGGCTCGCCGGCGCGGACGAGGCCGGCCGAGACGCCGTCCTGGGTGAAGAGCTGGTCCTGCACGTCGCGGAACACTGCGACCTCCCGTTCCCGCGCGCCTCGTTGCGCGCTCACTGATCCCAACGACATCCTCGCCGTGGCCAGTTCGCTCATCCGCGTGATCGTGCAGTGTCGGCGATCACCGGGGCGGGGCACAGGGAGGCGAGGCGCGTGAGCGAGCACCTGCGGGAGCTGGTGTCGCTGGGGTGCCGCGTGCTCGGCGCGGCCGACCAGGGCGACCTCATCTGGGGACACGTCTCGGCGCGCGACCCGGAGGGCCGCGGCGTGTGGATGAAGGCGTCCGGGCTCGGCTTCGAGGAGGTCGGCCGGGACGACGTCCTGCTCGTGTCGTGGGACGGCGAGGTGCTCGCCGGGGACGGGCGGCGCCACGCCGAGTACCCGATCCACACGGAGGTGCTGCGGGCCCGCCCGGACGCCGGCAGCGTCATCCACACCCACTCGCCGGCGGCCGTGGCGCTGGGCGCGCTCGGCGTCCCGCTGCGCGCGGTCTCGCACGAGGCCAACCTGTTCGTCCCGCCCGACCTGGCCCGCTTCACCCAGACCGGCGACCTGGTCCTCACCGCCGAGTTGGGGCAGGCCGTGGCGACCGCGCTCGGCGACCGAAACGCCTGCCTGCTGGTTCACCACGGCCTGGTGGTCGCCGCCGCCGACGTGCCGACGGCGACCGTGACGGCGTACCTGCTCGACCGGGCCTGCCGGATGCAGCTCACCGCGATGGCCGCGGGCGGCTGGGCCACGTGGTCCTCGCCGCAGGAGTCGCTCGCCAAGCGTGAGCACTGCTACCCCGACCCGCTGCTGCAGGGCGCGTGGGAGTACCTGGTCCGCCGGCTCGACCGCCGCTGACGGGGCTCAGTCGGTCGGCAGCCCGGGCAACCAGCGCGGCACGCGGGCGGCGTACTTCTCGTACGGCGCTCCGAAGATCTTCCGCAGCCGGCGGTCGTCGGTGCGCGCCCGCTCGTCGAACCAGTGCACGAGCCCGGCGGTGACCGCGAGCGCCACTGGCGAGCGGGTCACCAGGGTGAGCCCGGCGAGGAAGACGAGGTGGCCCAGGTACATGGGGTTGCGCGTGCGGGCGTAGACGCCGGTCGTTACCAGCTCGTCGGGCCGGCCCTGCGACATGCCGGGCGGCCCGCCGGCGCGGGCGAGCCGGTAGTCGCCGGACAGCCGGTACTGCAGGTAGCCCCAGACCAGGAGCGGCGCCCACTGCGGGTGCAGCGGTCGGCGCGACAGGGCCTGCTCGGCCAGCACCAGGGCGGGGATCGCGAGGAACGTGCGGGTCGACGTGCCGCGCAGCGACATCCTCATGCGGGGACCTCCGGGTCGGCGGGACGGCGGCGCAGGGTGAGCGCTGGCACCGTCATGGCGGCGCCCACCAGGGCCACGGCGGGGGCGAGGGGCAGGGCGACGACCAGCCCGGCCACGGCGAGCGGCGCGGCGAACAGGGCGGCGGCGCGGAACGTGCCGCTGACCGCGATGGCGTCGCCGCGCTCC
>JALYMN010000314.1 GCA_030773675.1 Actinomycetota bacterium | reverse complement strand
CTGCGCGCGCATCGGGATGGCGCGCCACCGGACGAGGAGGCGATGCTCGACGTCGAAGTGCGTGAGGACGGCGGACTTCGGCTGCTGGTGGGCCGACTGACGGCGGTCTGGGGTGACAGGTCGCAGGGCCAGGCGATGTAGTGCTCGACGCCCTAGCGGTGGCGTTGGCGCTGTGGGCCGCCGCGCTCGGAGAGGCCATCGGCTACCGCGGGTCATGCTGCTCGGCCTGCACGGCACCGACCTGCGCGGCGCCGGGAGCTTTCATCACCGGCAGAGCCTCGGCGGGTGGACGCACCCGTTCGACGCTGAAGAGTACCGGGAGGTCACCACGGCGACGCACCTCGAGTTGTTGCAGCAGCCCGGGCACGTCGCGGAGCGGCTCGTAGGCCGGCTGACACGGGCACTGGGCACGGAAGATCGGTACGAGGGCGTGTTCCGGCACGAGCGGCTGGACCGACCGGCCCCGTAGACCCGACGCGACCTCCACGGGTCCACAGCAGCGACGGGAGAAGGACGGGAGTTCACCGTCCTCTCCCGCTACACCTTGGCTGCCTGACGTTCACGCCCCTCCACCAGCACGACGCCGCCCCAGGTGCCGTCGGCGCCCGCCTCCTGCCCGGCCTGCAGGCATTGCGCGGCGACGGAGCCCGGCATCTCCGCTGCGCGGTCGAAGGGCGCGGACCAGCTCCGCCGTTGCCGGCAAGCGAGGCGGCAACCGTGCAGCAGCCGATCACGGGCTCCGGCGTCGAACCCGAGCGCGTCGGCCCCGGCTGTGCCACTCGGCGGCGAGCGACTCCGGTCGGTCGTACGCCATAGTCCTTGACCTTGCGGGTGGCCAGGGTTGCGGCCTGCGCGCCGGCGCGACTACTGGTGCCGTGCTCGGCCATGGCCTGTTCGATCTCGACCCGGTGACGGGAGAATGCCCCGCCCGCCAGCACTCGGTGTGGCACGTCGGCGAGCTCGGCCAGCCCATTGTCCCGGACCGCCCAGACCAGGACGGCCTCACCGAACGGTACGCAGCCAGACACCCGACAACGACGCCATGAAGGCGTTGTGGCGCCCCGTGCACCTCGCGGCCGTAGGCCGCGCGAGGCGCGCCGAGCCGCTTGCGCTCGAGGCTTTCGCGGCGGTGGTCGGGTTCACGTGACAGGTCTTCGGCAGGCACTCGCTGAGCGAGTGCTCGTTGCCAGTCGACCCACTCCTGCTCCGCCTCGCTTCGGTGAGGGCGTCGGTGTAGACCTCAGCCCGCTTCTCCCGCGACCACTTGATCGCTTCCTGCCGCAGCGCGAGCCGGAACACGAACCAGTGGACAAGCACGGCGCTGGGCGGGGCGTGGTCCGCGAACCGGACGCGGCCCCGTCTGCGACAGGGTGGGCACACCGGCGCGTCCCGGCCACCACGCTCATCTCCGCAGACCCCTAAGTACAGAAGCAAGACCACTCAGAATGACCAGGTGCCTAGTCCCAACCGGCGCTCAAGCGCCTGTGCACGACGGCCGACCGGCAACCGGTAGCCGGACTGGACAGTCCGGTCCTGCAAGTTTAGGGCCGAGATCAACGCCATGGTCGACCTGGGCCGCGACCTTTCCGGCAAGGTGGACCGCGTCAGGTCAACCTGGTACCGGTCCGAGCGATAGCCGACCTCACGCTCCATCGCTTCCCGCCCCGTCTTAGCAAGTCGTGACACGCGAACGCTCGACGTCGCCGACCAGGACGGACGGCTACGCCCGCAGTGCCGACAGGAAGGCGCCGGCCAGGGGCGCGGCGACGGCGCCGCCGAAGCCCCCGTCCTCGACCAGCACCGCGAACGCTAGGTCTCCTTGATATCCGGCGAACCAGGCGTGCGTCTGCGGCGGCACCTTGGTGGCGAACTCGGCCGTGCCGGTCTTGCCCGTCACCGGCCCGCCGGGCGCACTTCGCAGCACTGTTCCGGTGCCTGAGGTGACCACCAGGCGGGTCAGCTCTTGCAGCGTGCCGGCCTCGGGCAGCCGCGGTCCGACCGGGGCCGGCCGCGGCGCGACGACCAGGCGCGGCGGATGCAGCCGACCGGCCTGGACGGTGGCGGCACTCAGCGCGACCGCCAGGGGGCTGGCCAGCACCTTGCCCTGGCCGAGCACGTTCGCCGCGTGCTCGACCGGGTCGTCGCTGACCGGAACCTGGCCGCCGAACGCCGGCACTCCCAGGTCGGGGGTCCGGTAGCCGACGTCGGTGGCTGCGTCCTGAAGCTGCTCCGGGGAGATCCGCTGGGAACTGGCGACGAAGGCGGTGTTGCACGACTCGGCGAAGTCGGTGCGGAAGGGCACCGCGCCCAGCGCCGCGCCCTCGGCGTTGGAGAACTCCTTGCCCGACACGGTGAGGGTGGCCGGGCACGGCACGACCTCGTCGACCGGAAGGCCGGACCGCAGCAACGCCAGCGTCGAGGCGATCTTGAATGTGGAGCCGGGCGGATACTGGCCGGTGAGCGCGCGGTCCACGCCGGGACCGTCCGGTCCGGTGTTGGCCACCGCCAGCACGTCCCCGGTGCTGGGCTGCACCGCGACCAGCGCGGCCCGCTTGCCGGTCGGCGCCTGCTCCAGCGCGGTGTCGGCGGCCTGCTGCACCGCCGGGTCCAGGGTCACCTGCAGCGCCGTGCCGGGCACCGGCGCGGTGTGGTGCACCCGCTGCGGCGCTGCTGTGCCAGCAGCGTCGACCGCCTCCACCGTCAGGCCGGGGCGCCCCCCGAGCCGGCTGTCGTACTGCCGCTGCAGCCCGGACAGCCCGACCAGCTGGTCGGGCCGCACCGTGCCGCCGCTGGCCGCGACAACCTCCGCGGTCGCCGGGCCCACGGTGCCCAGCACCGCCCGGGCGAACGCGGTCGAGGGCGCAAGCTGGCGCACCCCTTCGCGGAGCACCACCCCCGGAACCGGCCGCAGCCGGTCGCGCACGGCGTCGTACGCCGGCCGGCGCAGCGTGATCACCTCGACGAAGGCGTCCGGCTTAGCCGCTCTGGCCCGCGCCAACAGCGCCCCGCCGTCTACCTCGGTGAGGGCGGCTACCCGCTGCACGGTGGCCGGCAGGTCGCGGGTGCGGGAGGGCTGCAGGCCCACCGTGACGACTGGGCGACCGGTGACCAGGCGCGCCCCGGACCGGTCCGTGATGGCTGCACGTGGGGCCTGCTCCACGCGGGCGCGCAGCACCCGCCCGCGAGCCAGAGCCGGGTGCACCACCGCGGACGTCAGCACCGGCCTCCACTGTCCAGCGGTGCGGAGCAGCGGCAACCGGGTCCGATAGGTCCACGGCACGCCCAGCTCCCAGCGCACGTCCAGATCAGCGCTGGCCTGATCACCCTCGCGCCGCACAGCGGCGACAGTGACTTGAGCGGGCCGGTCCTCTGGGCCGGGCAACAGGCCGGCGGTGAGCGCGGCGACCTGCCCGGCAGGATCAGCACCGCTGCGCTCATCCCACGGCAGCGACGCCAACTGCCCGCTTTCCCAGGCCCCGGCGAACGCTCGTGCCGCCAGCTGCCCGCCGTCGCCGCGCCCCAGCAGCCCGGCGCTCCCCCCAGCCACCACCGTGGCCGAGGCGACGACCCCAACAGCCAGCAGCACGCCCTTGCGGTTCACAGGCTCCCCACGGCGGTCTCGGTCCACCCGCATGCTGCCGCCACCGGGTCCCCTGCCCACCGCCCGGCCCGGGTGGCCTCGTGCCGCCGCGAGACCGCAGACCTGCTCTTGGCCTCACCGGTGATCCCCGGCGCTCGGCAAAGTGGTCGAGATGCCGATTGAGCAGGTCCAGCCTGCTTCGAGGCCTCCCGGCAGCCCTACGGCTGCCGGCGGATCACCGCCGGGGGCCGCTTCGACGACGTCGAGGACCAGATCCTCGCGCGCAAGTCGAGCCGATCATCATCTCGAACGAAGCACCTCCGGTGATGTCGTCGCCAACTGGTTGGGCAGTCGCCGTCGAGCGTCCTCCACCTTGTCGCCAGCCGAGACCGCCTGATGTGCGTGCGGGTGGACAGAACCGGTCAAGACGCTCCGCTCAACTGCGGACCGTCGAGCAAGGCCCTTGACCGCCGCCCTCGTACTAGGCCGCCGTGGGCAAGGTGAGCCGGAGCACCCCGTCACGGAGGCGACGCTCCATCAGTCGCTCGTCGTTCGTCTCGTCGACCACGATCCGACGGACGAACATCAGTCCGGCGTCCTCCATCAGTAGCGTGCGGGACAGGTCCGCCGCGTACCGTACTGGCCGAGCGTGGTGCGGGCCATCGATCTCCCAGCCGCAACTGCGACCTCGGAAGTTCACCAGCACGTCCAATTCCCGCGTTCGACGCGCGACCCGCAGCAGTGCGTTGGGCACGTAGGACAGGCCGGGCATCTCCTCGGCGAGGCTGTCGAGGACGCTGAAGAGCGCGTTCTGCGTCGGATCGCCCGTGGTTCTTGTCGGTGGGGGGCCGTAGGTTGGTCATGGTCCGGGGGTCCTCTTCTCCTGGTGCCGTTGGCGGCCCCTCCGGCGGTGGAAGGTTGGCGGGGGGTCGCCCCCAGTTGTAGGGGCTAGCACCGACAGTTCGGGCGGGTCCGATCCATGCTTCGGCGCCCCGGCTGTGGATAAGTTCGCTGGCTGGGCTGCAGCGGTGCGGGCGACCTGTGCGGGTGGTCCGGCCCGGTGAAGGTCCACACATCTGCGGCAGCGCAGGTCATCCCTGAAGGAGCGGGGTCGTGTCATCCCTGAAGGAGCGGGGCCGGTCAAGCCCGGTTCTCACCGTGACTGATCTTTCTTGTGGTGTCTCCGCCTGTTTTCGGGCGCGCCGAGGTGAGGCGTCGGGGTCAAGGCTCGGCCCG
>JALYMN010000313.1 GCA_030773675.1 Actinomycetota bacterium | reverse complement strand
GAGCCGCACGCCGCGGTTGGCGAATGCCGAACGCGCTTCACGCGGGTCGAACGACGTCCGCGGGAACGGGAACGGCCCGGAGCGCCCGGCGAGGACCGCGATCACACCGCCGGCGACGGTGAGCGCGAGACGACTTCGTCACCGGAGCTGAGGCAGGGCGGGTGCCTGAGCCTCGCCGCGTCGACCAGGCTCGTCGCCGCCGGAGCGAGGACGACGAACTCGGGGAGCGGTTGCGGGCTGCTCGCCCGTAGGCGGGCCCGGACAGCTGAACTCTGAGGTTCGGCTGACAAGCCGGGCAGAGCTGCCCGACAGTCTTGCGCCATGACCACTCCCAACCGGTTCCCGCCGGCTCCCGTCGGCGCCCCGGCCATCCCGGCCCAGCCCCAGCCCCAGCCGGCTTGGGGCGGCATGCCGCCCGCAGCGCAGCCGCTGGGCGGGCCCCCCGCCCGCTTCACCTTCGACGGCGGCGCGGGCACCTACCTGGGCACCGGAATGCTGGCCGTGCTCATCACGGTCTGCACGCTCGGCATCTGCTATCCGTTCGCCTTGGTCCTGCGCGAGCGGTGGCGGGCGAAGCACTCCTACATCGACGGTCGTCAGCTGCAGTTCACGGGCAGCGCCGTGGGCCTGTTCGGCCTGTGGATCAAGTGGTTCCTGCTCTGCATCGTCACCGTCGGCATCTACAGCTTCTGGGTCGGTCCGCGCATCGCGGGCTGGAGGTGGGTCAACACCTCTTTCGCGCACTGACGGGAAAGACGATGCCACTCGCACCGCTACGAGGACGGTGAGGCTGGGCGCCCGCCCCTGCTGCCCCTGGAGGCCGCAGGGGAGGTCGGTTTCGCCCAGCGGCTGAGGGTGTCGTCTCCCGCGCGGGCCGGGTCCGCCCGGCGCGACCTGTGCAGAGGTCGCGCCGTGGCAGGCGTTGCGGGAGCGGCAGCCGGGACACCGCGCACGGCCTACGGCCGGGTCGCGACGGCGTTGCAGGCGCAGGGCGACGTCGGGACCGGGTGAGGGAGGGCGGCACCACGCTGCGCGCGGTCCCGTCGGGCGACGCCGTCCGCCGGGTGCTGTTGGACGCCGACGTCGGCTCTGCCCACTGCACGCGGCGTGCGACGTCTCGGCTCGGGGCGCCGCGCGAGGAGCAGACCGGCACGGTCGACGAGCGCGGTGGACGACCGAGCTACCTGGGCCTGAATCCCGACGCCGAAGCCCCCGCAGTCCTCGAGGCCTTGAGGGTCGGGCCCCTCGACGCCCTTTCTGAGCAGGCCCTGCGGAGGCCGAAGTTCGCCGATCTCCTTCCCCCGGCCCTCGCGGCCGCGAGGTGGTCGGTCGTCGGATGGTCGACGTCGAGGCGGTGGAGTCGCCGGTCGAGTACGAAGACCTGCACCGCCCCACCACGCCCGCTCAGCGACTGCGGAGCGGCACTTCCATGTCTCCATCAAACCCGGCGCTTGACAAACTGCTCGACCGTCGAGCGGGCCGGGGTGCTGGCGGGCGGGCAGGCCGGTGTTCAGGGTGTCCGGCCCCCCGCCAGGGGCAGGGGCAGCGGGCCGAGAACGGACGAAGGGGTTGGCCGGTGGGCGACGACGACGAGATGGACCTGGCTGCGGTGCGCGAGCAGCTCGGAAAGGCGATCGGGCTGCAGGTCGGGTCGCTCGTGACGCTGACGATGCTCGCGGGTGCCCTGCGCGGCGCGGCCGCGGTCGGGCTGAAGGACCGGCTGGAGACCTTTGCCGTCGATGAGGTCGCGGACACCCGGCGGCTTGTCGAGAAGCTGGTGGCCCTGGGCGGACAGCTCCCGACCTACGAGGTCCCGCCACCTCCGGGTGCCGATCTCGGGCCGGCGCTCGAGGACTTCCTGCGCCGTGAGGAGCAGGTGCTGGCCGAATTGCATGCGGTGATCGGTCCATCCGGCCAGGAACCGCCGAGCGAGGCCCTCGAACATCTGATCGAGCACGTGCTCCTGCGCAAGCAGCAGCAGGTCGACGCGCTGCGCCTGGCCCTGGCCTAACCGGCGTCCAGCCCCGTCGGCGCCGCCGGTGCCCGTTGCGGTAGCCAGCGCGGGTGTCGGTGCGCTCGCCCGGCGCCGCGCCGAGCACCGCGAGCTCCGCCTCGATCAACGCTTGGTACAGCGGATCCGGCGCTACAAGGTGCTCGGCGGCTGGGTGCTGGAGAAGGTCGGCCCGGCTCAAGGCCAACGGCCACCTCCTGCGCCGCTCACCGCTCAGCGACCTCGTGGAGATGGAGGCGCTGGTGCTCGGCGTGCAGGGCAAGGCCGCCGGCTTCCGAGCCCTCCGCAGCATCGCGGCCGGCGACCCCCGGGGCCGCTGCCTTCGGGCCCGGACCCACGGGAGAGTGGGCAGGTGTCAGCACCACGGAAGTACCCCGACGAGAGGGTGTCGGGGCGACGCGCTGGCGGCGATCAGACCGCTCGCCGGCACTCTCCCG
>JALYMN010000312.1 GCA_030773675.1 Actinomycetota bacterium | reverse complement strand
TGGGCGTGGCGGTGGGCGTGGCGGTGGGCGTGGCCGTCGGGCCGGCGGTGACGGTCGGCGTGGCGGAGGCGGTCGTGCCCGGGCCGGCGGTCGTGCCCGGGCCGGCGGTGGGGCTCGTGCTGACGGTCGGGGACGGCGTCACCGTCGTCGCCCGTGCTGGCGCCGCCGAGACCGGGGCGGGCGCGAGCGGCACGAGCGCGGCGGCCAGCACCGCGGCGGCCGAGGTGCGGACAGGGGTCACGGGTCCTCCCGGAGAGTAGCCGGCCCGGCAGCCGGTGGGCACCGGCGTGCCCCGTCCGGACCGCAGAACCGGAGGCGTGCAGCCGGTGTCGCGGCTCAGAAGTGCGCGACGAGGCGGCGGGCCGGCCCGTCGACGGTGACCGCGCCGCCGTACGGCAGGACCCACTGCGGGTCGGTGTGGCCCAGGTCGACGTCGAGGACGACGGTGGCGTCGGGGGCATAGCGGGCGAGGGCGTCGAGCACGGCCTCGCGCTGGTCGTCGCGGTAGCGCTGCCGCTCGGGGAGCGGGCGCGGGGCGTCGAGCGCCGTCGCCTTCGCGAGCCCGACGACGACCGCGGGGAACTGCGCGAGCAGGCCGCGCTCGCCGAGGTTGCGCAGCATCCGGAAGACCTCGACCGCGCTCGGCATCTCCTCCGACGTCTCGAGCAGCAGCACGCAGCCGGCGAGGTCGTCGACCGGCCGCAGGCGGTCCGCGGCCGCCATCCAGTGCAGGATCTCGAGGTTGCCGCCCCACGTGGGGCCGGTGAGGGCGGTGGTCGGGCGGTGCCAGGTCCAGCCCGGGCTGGGCAGCAGGGGCGCGGGACGGTCGAGGGACGCGGGGTCGCCCCAGTCCTGCTCGTCCTCGCTGAACGCGTCCACCGGGTGCAGCTCGAGGTCGCCGCGGTCGAACAGCGCGGCGCGCAGCGAGCGGGCCGAGACCGGGTGCAACCCGCCGGCCCGGCCGAGGTGCACCATCGTGGAGCCGCCGTGGTAGCCGACGACGCCGCAGTCCCACAGCCGGGCGAGCAGGTTGGTGCCGTCGCTGTAGCCGAGGAACGGCTTGGGGTCGGCCCGGACGACGGCCGGGTCGAGCAGCGGCACCACGGTGATGAGGTCGTCGCCGCCGATCGTCGCGAGGACCGCCCGCACCGTCGGGTCGGCGAGGGCCGCCACCAGGTCGTGGGCGCGCTCGGCCGGGGAGGCGCCGAGCTGCCGGGTGGTGGGGTACTCGACCGGCACGAGACCCAGGTCGTCGCGCAGCCGCTGCATCGCCCGCTCGTGCACGTGCGGGAACGCGCCCGGCGCGGCGTACGCCGGGGACACGACCGCCACCCGGTCGCCCGGGGCGACGGGTGGGGGGACGACGAGGTCGGGACGCACGTCCTGGCCCTCAGAACCCGCGCGGCGGGTCGTCGCGGGGCGGCGGGGTCAGCCCGTGCTGGCGCAGCCGGCGGTCGCGGAGGTCGTCGCCGTACGCGCCGGCGACGAACAGGGCGCAGACCAGCACGAAGGTCGGCAGCATGACGTGCAGGTACCAGGGGCCGGGCAGCAGGGCGAGCAGGACGGCGGCCGGGGCGAGCTGCACGAGCGTCCGCAGCACGCCGCGCCCGCGCCACCCGGCGTCGGTGAGGTCGTGGCGCACCCACTCGCGCCGGTCGGGGGGCAGCCGTCCGCCGAACGCGTAGCGCAGCCGCTGGCCGGGCGTGGGGTCGCCCTCGATCAGCCCGCGTCCTTGATCTCGCAGATCGTCGCGCCGCTCACGACGACCTCGCCGACCGACAGGGCGAGGCCCTGCACGACGCCGGCCTTGTGCGCGTTGAGCGGCTGCTCCATCTTCATGGCCTCGAGGACGACGACGAGGTCGCCCGCCTGGACCGGCGTGCCCTCCTCGACCGCGATCTTCACGATGGTGCCCTGCATCGGCGAGGTCAGGGTGTCGCCGGAGGCCGCGGCGGCGCCGCCCTTCTTCGCCGCGCGCTTCGGGGCCCCCCTGCCGCCGGCGGCGCCGGTCGCTGCGGGGGCGGGAACGGCGCCGAGGCCGGCCGGCAGGCTGACCTCGAGGCGCTTGCCATCGACCTCGACGACGAGGGTCTCGCGCGGTGTCGGCTCGTCCACGTCGCCGGTCCCGGTGAACGGCGGGAGGTCGTTGTCGAACTCCGTCTCGATCCAGCGATTGTGCACGGTGAACGGCTCGGCGGTGAACGCGGGGTCGCGCACGACCGCGCGGTGGAACGGCAGCAGCGTCGCCATGCCGTCGACCTGCATCTCGTCGAGCGCCCGGGCGGCCCGCTCGAGCGCCTGCTGCCGGGTCGCCCCGGTGACGATGAGCTTGGCGAGCAGCGAGTCGAACGCGCCGCCGACGACCGAGCCGGACTCCACTCCGGAGTCGACCCGCACGCCCGGCCCCAGCGGCGGCGCGAAGCGGGTGACCGCGCCGGGCGCGGGCAGGAAGCCACGCCCCGGGTCCTCGCCGTTGATGCGGAACTCGAGGCTGTGCCCCCGGGGCGCCGGGTCGTCGAAGCCGAGCGCCTCGCCCTCGGCGATGCGGAACTGCTCGCGGACGAGGTCGACGCCGGTGACCTCCTCGGTCACCGGGTGCTCCACCTGCAGCCGGGTGTTGACCTCGAGGAAGCTGATGAGGCCGTCCTGCGCGACGAGGAACTCGCACGTGCCGGCGCCGACGTACCCGGCTTCGCGGATGATCTTCTTGCTGGCGTCGTACAGCGACGCGACCTGCTCGGGCGTGAGGAACGGGGCGGGCGCCTCCTCGACGACCTTCTGGTAGCGGCGTTGCAAGGAGCAGTCGCGGGTGCTGACCACCACGACGTTGCCGTGGCTGTCGGCGAGGACCTGGGTCTCGACGTGCCGCGGCTTGTCCAGGTACCGCTCGACGAAGCACTCGCCCCGGCCGAAAGCGGCGACGGCCTCGCGGACCGCCGAGTCGTAGAGCTCGGGCACCTCCTCCTCGGTGCGGGCGATCTTGAGTCCGCGCCCGCCGCCGCCGAACGCCGCCTTGATCGCGACGGGCAGGCCGTGCTCGCGCACGAAGTCCAGGACCTCGTCGACGCCCTTGACCGGGTCGGCCGTGCCCGGGGCGAGCGGAGCGCCGATCTTGAGGGCGATGTGCCGGGCCGTCGTCTTGTCGCCCAGCGCGGCGATGGCGTCGGGCGAGGGGCCGATCCAGGTGACGCCGGCGTCGATGACGGCCTGGGCGAACTCGGCGTTCTCCGACAGAAAGCCGTAGCCTGGGTGGACGGCGTCGGCGCCGGAGTCCTTCACCGCCTGCAGGACCCTGTCGATGCGCAGGTAGGACTCGCCCGGCGTCTGCCCGCCGAGCGCGTACGCCTCGTCGGCGCTGCGCACGTGCAGCGCGTCGAGGTCGGGCTCCGCGTACACCGCCACGGACCGCAGCCCGGCGTCCCGGCAGGCCCGCGCGACGCGGACGGCGATCTCGCCACGGTTGGCGATGAGCACCTTGCGGATGGCAGGCACGCGGAGCTCTCCTCGGGCTGGGGGTCCGCCGGAGTCTACGGAGCGCACGTCGCCCGCTGCGGAGGGGCCGCGCCCGCCCCTACCCGCCGCGCACCGCAGGAAGGGCAGGGTGTAGCCGGTCCGGGCCACCTCAGGGTGGTCGTGACCTGGCTGGCGCGGGTCTGGCCGGTTGCTGCCGACAGGAAGGACGGCGGCCGCCGCGGCTGCCGCGAACGACGTCCACGACGAAGGCGGAGCCGGTGCGAGCCGGGGACCAGAGCCACAGGCCCTCGAGCTGGGCCGGGCCACCGAAGGAGATCCTCATGCGCAGCAGCACCCGTGTCCTGGGCGGCCTGGCCGCCGCCGGCCTGGTGGCCGCCGGCGGCTCGGCGTACACGGCGAGCAACACGATGACGGCCGTGGCGGCCGACCACGTTGGCTACGGCAGCGTCTCCGTCACCGGCGTCACGGTCAGCAACATCGCGTACAACGTGTCCAGCACCGACTCCAGCATGCTGTCGACCATCGTCTTCACGGTGGGCGAGGACGTCTCCGGCCCGGAGTACAAGGCGATCCTGACCATCAACGGCAGCACGACGTCGCAGATCACCTGCGACCCCCGCACCGCCACCACGATCTCGTGCCCGACCGCCTCCCAGAGCGTCGCCGGGCTGCAGAGCGTGCAGCTGGCCGTCACCGCCGTCTAGTCGATGCGCATGCCGTGCCGCACCCGCCGCACCCGCCGCAGCGCCGCCGCCCTGGCCGCGCTGCTGCTGGTCACGGTGCTCGTCGTCGTCGGGCCGCCCCGGCTGCTGGTCACCCAGGGCGGCTCGATGGCGCCGGCCCTGGTCGACGGCGACCTCGCTGTCCTGCACCCGGTGGCCTCCTGCCGCCCGGGGGAGGTCGTCGCGTACGAGAGCGCGCGCCTGCGGCACCGCGTCCTGCTGCACCGGGTGGTGACCGCGCATCCGGACGGCACCTGCACGTTCAAGGGCGACGCCAACTCCTGGCTGGACCCCGAGCGGCCCGGCCCGGAGCAGCTGCTCGGGCGGCTCGTCGTGCGGGTGCCGCACGGCGGCGTCTGGCTGTCGCGTGTCACCGGCCCGGTCGCCCTGGGCGTCGTCGCGTTCGCTCTCGTAGCCGCCGGTGGAGCGGCGGCCACCCGTCGCTCCAGGAGGACGACACCCGTGCTGCCGCGGACCCCGATGGCCGCCCCGACCGCCCGCCCCCGCCGCGGGCCGGCCGTGTCCGCAGTGGGAGCCGGCCTGGTCTTGCTGGCGGTGGCCCTGCTGCCGCTTTCCGGCCTCCGCCCGGCGCCGCCGCCGGCGGCAGCGGCCCCCGACAGCCCGACGACCTCCGTCCCGGCTGTGCCGCAGGCCGTCCCTCAGGCTGTGCCGCAAGCGCGGACCGAGCGCACGGTGCACTTCGGCTACGCCGCCGACGTGCGGCCCAACAGCGTGTACGACGGTCGACGGTCGACGGGCACCGGCGCCGCTGCCGGTGTTCCGGCGGCTGGCCGAGCGGGTCGACGTCCACGTCGTGTACCGGGGTGCGCCGGGCAGCATGCGGGTCGACGCGACGCTGGCCATGCCCAACGGCTGGCGCGAGGTGTTCCCGCTGCAGCAGACGCGGCGCTTCTCGGGCACCCGCCACGACGAGCTGGTGCAGCTGGACCTCCCCGCCCTGGAGCGACGGGTCCGGGCCGTAGGCGCTGAGACCGGGCTGCCGTCGGAGGTCGCCCGGGTCGAGGTGGTGCCGACGGTGACCGTGGACGGGCGGACCTGGAGCCCGGCGCTCGCCTTCGAGCTCACTCCGCTGCAGCTGCGCCTGGTCGACGGGGAGGCCGCGCTGGTCGTGCGGGAGGGGTCGAGCGCCCCGGCAGCGGCCTCACGTCCCGAGGGCCTCCTGGCGTCGACGCGATCGCTGCCCGGCCCGGCCGTGGCCGCGCTGCTGACGCTCGCGGCGGTGCTGGCCGCCGCCGTCCTGCTGGTCAGGACGTCCGGGACGTGGGGGCAGGGAGAGGTGGGTCGGATCCACCGGCGCTGGCCCGGCCTGCTCGTGCTCGTGGCGCCGGTGCCGGTCCCGGCGGGACGGCCGGTGGTCGAGGTGCCCGCGTTCGAGGCACTGGCCCGCGTCGCTGTCCGGTACGGGCTGCTGGTGCTCCACTGGCGCGACGCCGGGGTCGAGACGTTCGTCGTGCACGACGAGGCGGCGACGTACCGGTACCGGACGTCCGCAGCCGCCCCTCCGCTGCGCCGTCGCGGCCTGCGTGCGCGCGGGCGGCACACCAGGAGCGGCCAGCCGGCGGCGTCCGTCGGCAGGCCGCCCAATGACCTTCGAGCTGCAGCGTTGTCCCCGGTGGGGCCCGGCCCGACCGGGGACACCACCGGTCCCTAGCGCCCGAGCAGACCGCCCAGGCCGCCGCCGCCGCCCTGGTCGCCGTCGCGCCGCGTGTCGTCACCCAGAGCGGCGCCCAGGCGGCCGGCGACGCCGCCGATGCCGCCTCCGCCGGCGAGCGCGCCGATGATCTCCTGCGGCGTCAGGCCGAGGCGGGCCAGCAGACCGGCGTCGCGCTCGGTGTCGACCTGCGCGGGGAGCTCGTTCTCCGCCTGGTCGGCCTGGCTGTCCTTGCCCTGCGAGCGCAGCAGCTCCAGGACCTGGCTCTTGTCGAACTGCACGGGGACCTCCTGTCGTCGGGACCGGTTCCGCAGCGTTGTGCCCACCCTGGCCGGCGGGACCCGGTGCCGACGCGGTCAGCGCGGCAGTCCGCTCGCCCTCCACGCTCCGGGGCCCGGCGCGAGCGGGGCGCGCAGAACCGGCACGGCCCACAGGGGGCGCCCGGCGGGCGCGGGC